>JBEKFF010000008.1:0-37194 GCA_050013455.1 Acidobacteriaceae bacterium
GTGACGGTTAAATCGTACCTGCCGGTCAGCGCAGTTTGATCCACCACGGGGCGGTCGAGCATCATTGACTGAAGAAAACTTGTAAAGGCTGGAATGGGTGAGTTATTGGCAAACAGCATGGCGCCGGTCTTGGCAGGCTGAATGCCAATGCCGTGCAGATTGCCGTTCGGCTGGGATGGTTTGAGCTTTGCGCCATCTTTTCCGACCGTGAGAACGAAGGCAGAAAGCTCACGTTTGTCATGATGGAACTTCATCTGGAAACGGTCCGCGAGAAGTTTGCGGATCATGAGTTTCACCTGATCGGCGCTAGGGGTGCCTTCCTGATCGGGCGTCGCGTTGATATCGTATCGATCCCTCTCTATCCAATCCGGAGCGCCGAGGATCTGCTTCCTCTGCACCCTATAAGCGAACATAATCAGGTCGGCCACGGAAGAGTTCTCGGTGATAAACGTTCGTCCTCGAAACGTAAGGACCTGCATACTCTTGAGACCAGAGTCATTGGGCTTGATGGTGGAAACCTCAAACGATGGGTCAGCGTCAGGGGGCATCGACTTCCGAGGCGGTGGAGGGGCTGGGATCTCCCATGCCGTCTCCTTGGCGGCTCGTGAAAATTTCAGAGGTAGCGGGGTAACGCCTTGTGTCCAGGTGCCGGCGATCACGTTATTGTCCGCGTTCATCTTGCCCTCATAGGTGGTCCCGTTGAGGTCGATCGCAAACTTCACTGTTGAGCCATCCTGCGAGATGGAGGAAACCCTGAACGGTTGTGCCGTCTCGTCAATGCTGTAGAGTTTGGCCTGCAGCCGCCCATCCTCTTTGGTGACGACCAAAATCATTCGCAAATCCTTGGCGGACTTGAGCGTTCCCTGCCAGTTGCCTGTAAGGTCCTGGGCACGAAGAGGACCAGCCGCCAGCCATGCCAACGCCACGACCCATAACATCAACCTTTTCACAGAGTGACTCCTCCAGACTCTGTCTGTATTTTAGGCCGGGTGGCCCGCGCTTCTTATTTTCGCAACAGGTCGGAGTGAGGGATCACAGCAAACGAGAGTGATCTAGTTTTCGGTAGGGGTCTCCTCCATGTGGTCGATGACCAGGACCGGGTAGAGGCGCTTGGTCTTTTCCAATTTCAGGCCCAACTGCCGGCTGACAGCGTCGAAGAGGGAGAGGGCGCCATTGGGGTCGGCGCTGCCGGGGGCGGAGCTATTGGCAGGGCCGCCGGTATCGGGAAGGATCTTATCGGCGGAGCTGAAGCTGAGGGTGAAGTCGTAGGAGCCCTTGAGGCCAGTGCCGTCGACAACCGGATTGTAGATGTAGCCGGGGGCTACGTGTTGAAGCTCGTCGCCGATCTGGGCGACGGTCATATTCTGGCAGGTGATGAGCCGGTTGAGGATGGGGCTGGCGATCCGGGGATCTTTGCCGTCAGGGCCTGGGCCCTCCTTGCATCGGGTACGCTCGGTCGGGTCGGCGGTGGGCTTGAGTCTGGGCTTGACTGTGATGAGCGTGTAGGCGGTGACGGGGCGGTCCTCCATGCGCCACTTCATCTGAAAGCGTTCGGTGATCATGGCGCGAAGCATACTGCGGAGGGCTTCGTAGAGCCATTTGGGGGCGTTGACGATGCTCTCTTTGTCGTTTGGGTTGAGATCCCAGCCGAAGGTGATGAGAAAGTTGAGGGGGATCGCACGAGTCTCGATCCGGTCGTCGGTGATGCGGCCGTAGCCCTGCTCGCCGGGTTTACTGGGTTTGATGACGGTGACTTCGAAGGGGACGGGCGCCCACTCGGGAAGGGCTTGGGCGATATTGGCTGCGTTGGGGGTGGGAGTTTCGTCGACGCGGACAACCTGGAAGACGGGGCGGGGTGAGGTCTTGAGTTCCAGCTTGAGGCCTAATTGCTTGTCGACGGCGGCGAAGATGGAGATGCCGTCGGCACCCTGTTTTTCAAGCTGGTCGCGGCCGGTCCACTTGATGGTGAAGTCCCAGGCGCCGGGGAGGTTGGTTTCGTCGACGACGGGTTGATCGAGATATCCGCCGGCGAAGTTATGAAGGGTGTCGGCAAGAGCGGCCATGGTGAGGTTTTTGCAGACGACGGTGATATAGGACGGAGCGCCGGCGGGAGGATTTGGAGGCGGAGGGGCAGGCATGCAGGAGCTCTCGCCGGCGTCCTCGGACTGGGTCATCTTTGGCTTTCCGGGGCCGACGGAGAGGATGTAGGTCGGCATGGGAGCCGTGCCGGTTTTGACGACGAGATGAAAGCGGTCGGCGAGCAGGGTACGCAGCATGAGCTTGACGTCGTCAGGCGTGGTTCCGGGAGGGACTTTGGCGCGGATGTCATAGCGATTGCGTTCGAGCCAGGTGGGGCCTCCGTGCACGTTGTCTGCATCGACTCCGTAGGCGGTGGCGATGAGATCGACCACGGTGGCCTGGGTGAGGAAGTAGCGGTCGCCCTGGATGGAGTTGCCGTGCATGAAGGGGTTGGTCGTGAACGGGCTGGTGTGGGCGTCGGCGATGACGAAGGACTTGGAGACGGTCGCGGTCTGGGCCATCGACGAGACGGAAAGAAGCGCGGAGAGGACGAAGGCTGCTCGCATGGAAACCTCAGCGGAGACGCAAACTGAAGACTGAATGCTACAGAAGGGAGAGCGCAGGTGGAGCCGGTTAAGGTTGCCTCGGGCAACAGTGGTGTTGAGTTTACCGCTATAAGCGAAGTTTTCGAGAACTTGGTGATAGACGCTGCAGGAGCGGATTCGTCTTGAAAAACTTTCTTTTATTGACTGATTGGTCTCGATCGCCCAAGATTCCACGAAGCCGGCCCTCCGGCAAGTTCGCAGCCCCTGGATACTCATCCCCACTGTAACGTTCAGGAATGCGTGGGTTCTGCCAGGCCGCCTTCGAAAAATTGGACAAAAGCAGAAACTTCGCTACTTGCGCTTCGTCTGACAAATATCGCAACAGGAGGCAGCTTGGTTTTATGTGCAGACGACTGACTTGGCATAGGCGTGTCATCTCACTTGGTAGTGCCGCAATCTGCATGGGGCTGCTGGTTGCGATTCCCAGCCTAAAGGCGCAGTCGCCTGCAGTGACGCCAACAGCCGATGGGAAGGTGCCCGGCTACGATGTGGTCTCGATCAAGCCCGACCACACGGACAGCGGGCGCGTCAGCATCCGCATCGACGATGGGAACTTCGATGCATTGAACGTCTCGCTCAAGACGATGATCCTTAGCGCGTACAACCTGAAGGAGGCCCAACTATTCGGCCTGCCGAAATGGGGCGACTCCGCGCACTTTGATATAAAGGCAAAGATTATCGATCCTGACAAAAAGCAACTCGAGGCGCTGACACCGGAGGAATTCGCTTCGATGCAGCAACCGATCCTCGCCGATAGGTTCCAGCTGAAGTTCCATCGTGAACGGAAGATTCTGCCCGTGTATGAGCTAGTAACAATAAAGGGTGGACCGAAGTTCAAGGAGATCACCCCTGTCGAGCAAAAGAGTGACACTGGAGTGAATGGCGTGCGAGCCGGCGGCATGAGCGTTCACAATCGCAATCTGGTTGCCACGGGTGTACCGCTATCGCGGCTGGCTGACCAGCTTTCTGCCCAACTGCAACGCGTCGTCGTCGACAAGACAGGCCTCACCGCCAACTATAACTTTCAATTGAGCTGGTCCCCGGACGATGCTGCGCCACCCTCACCTGACGTTGCGGCCCCTCCCGACATCTTTACTGCTCTCGAAGAACAACTCGGCCTGAAGCTGCAACCAGGCAAGGATGAAATGGATACCTTTGTGATCGATCACGTTGAATACCCATCAGAGAATTGAGAGAAGGAAGATACCCCGTAGCATTTCAACTAGCCCCGTGGAGTTTGGAGAGCGCTGAGCAGATGATGGAATCGATATCACGGCGGTGGGCTAAGTGTTATCGTTCCATCCTCGTCGCTCTTGTGCTTCTCGTGCTATCGGGCATTGCCCGAGCGTCAGAAAATCGCGGGCAAGTCACGTTCAACGGCTCACCCGTGCCGGGCGCTACGATCACTGCCACACAAGGCTCCAGCCAGTTCGTCGCGATCTCGAATCAAGACGGTAGTTACGTATTTCCGGACCTCCCCGACGGCACGTGGAAGGTCTCGATCTCGATGACCGACTTCGCAACCATCGAGCAAAACATCTCCGTCTCGCCAAGTACACCCGCGATCAAGTGGGAGCTGCAACTACTTCCGCTTGCCGAAATCCTCGCCCACGCCACGCTGCTGAAGCCAGGAGCAACCACGTCGGTCACAGCAAGTCTTCCGGAGGCGCCAGCAAAGACTTCGGCGAACAAACCTGCCGAGCCCGCTGAGATGCCCAAGCCCTCCGAAGCAGCCTCGCAGCAAGCCGCCGACGGCTTTCTCGTCAACGGCAGCGTCAATAATGCCGCGACCTCGCAGTTCACTCTCGCGTCCGCCTTCGGTAATACCCGCAAGGGCTATGGTGCGCTTTATACGGGCGGCCTCGCCTTAATTTTCGGCGACTCCGCACTCGATGCCAGACCATTCTCCGTAAGCGGCCTGAATCAACCCAAGCAGAGCTACAGCACGATCACCGGTGTCCTGACTTTTGGCGGCCCGCTGAATATTCCGCACCTGCTCCCCCGCGGCCCCAATTTCTTCGTCGTCTACCAATGGGTCAGGGACAACACCGCCACCAGCGTTCCAGGCCTGGTACCCACCGAGGCTCAACGCAGCGGTGACCTGTCCACCGGCATCATCGATCCGGTCGACCCAGTCGCGCAAAATCTGCTGCAGCTCTACCCGCTGCCCAATGTCGCTGGAAACTCCCAGTACAACTATCAGATTCCCGTCCTCAACACCTCTCACCAGGACGCCATGCAGATCCGCCTCGATAAGTCCATCGGCCACAAGGACCAGGTCTACGGAGTCTTCGCATTCCAAAGCATCCGCGCGGACAACACCAACCTCTTCGGCTTTCTCGATACCACTGACACGCTGGGCATCAACACTACGATCAACTGGCAGCACCGCCTGAACCACGACATCTATCTCAACACTGGATTTCAATTCAGTCGGCTGAGGACCCAGGTGGTTCCCTTCTTCGCCAACCGCATCAATGTGTCCCTGGAGGCTGGCGTCACCGGCAATCTCCAGGACCCATCCGACTGGGGGCCCCCTACACTCACCTTCTCCAGCGGCATCGCCAGTCTCACCGACGCCAACAGCTCCTTCGATCGGAACCGCACAGACGGAGTCTCCGAATCAGCACAGTATTACCGTGGCCGCCATAACATCACAGTCGGTGGTGATTTCCGCAGGCAGGAGTTCAACTACCTCTCCCAGCAGAACCCTCGAGGCAACTTCACCTTTACCGGCGCGGCGAGCGGTGTCTCCGACTTAGCCGATTTCCTCGAAGGCATCCCCGATACCAGCCAGATCGCCTACGGCAATGCCAGCAAATACTTCCGGCAATCGGTGTACGACGTCTATGCAAATGACGACTGGAGAGTCCGTCCCGAACTCACCATCAACGCCGGCATTCGTTGGGAGTACGGCGCGCCGATCACAGAACTTTTTGGGCGTATCGTGAACCTCGATATCGCTCCAGGCTTTACCGCCGTCGCGCCGGTCCTCGGCAGTGATCCCAAGGGTTCGATCACCGGCGAACAGTATCCAACTTCGCTCATACGGCCCGACAAGCTGGGGATCGAGCCGAGAATAGGACTCTCCTGGCGCCCAATTCCCGGATCATCCGTAGTGGTTCGCGCCGGATACGGCATCTATGACGACACCTCGGTCTACCAGAACACAGCCCTGCAGATGGCCCAGCAGGAACCGCTCTCTACCAGCGTGAGTGTGCAAACAAGTCCTGCCTGTCCCCAGACGCTGGCCAGTGGATTCAATCCCTGTTCCTCCATCACCCCCTACTTGTTCGCGGTGAATCCGAACTTTCGTGTCGGCTATGCGCAGACCTGGCAACTCTCCGTGCAGCGTGACCTACCGGCGTCATTGCAGATGACTGCGACCTACCTCGGCATTAAGGGAACGCGCGGCGTGCAGCAATTTCTACCGCAAACCTATGCCATCGGTGCAACGAATCCCTGCCCGCTATGTCCAACGGGCTTCGTGTATCAAACCTCGGGCGGCGACTCGACCCGTGAATCGGGAAGCATCCAACTGCGCCGCAGACTGCGCGCCGGCTTCACCGCAAACCTGCAATACACCTACTCGAAGTCAATTGACGACGACGCCACGCTCGGAGGCCAGGGCCCCGTCCCGGCCGGCGGGGTCGCGCCCAACGTACCGGCCGCAACCATCGCGCAGAACTGGCTGGACCTGCGAGCCGAACGCGGTCTCTCCACCTTCGACCAGCGCAATCTCTTGAACGCCCAGGTCCAATACACCACCGGCATGGGAATCGGTGGCGGAACCCTTCTTGGCGGCTGGCGAGGAAGACTCTTGAAGGAGTGGACCACCGCTGCCACCATCACCGTCGGCAGCGGTCTGCCACAGACGCCCATCTATCTAGCAGCCGTGAACGGCACCGGCGTCACGGGCAGCATTCGTCCTGACCGCGCGAGCGGCTCTATCTACGCGGGATCTGCTGGACACTTCTTGAACCCGTCAGCCTTCGCGGCGCCGCAACCTGGCCAGTGGGGAACCGCAGGTCGAGACTCCATCACTGGCCCAGGACAGTTCACCTTCAACGCCTCATTGTCGCGGACCTTCCGCGTCGGAAAACGTTACAACCTCGACATCCGAGCCGACGCCACCAATCTGCTCAATCACGTCGTCTATTCCAGCTGGAATACGACGCTCAATCCCATCACCAATCCGGGACCGGACTCGATCTTCACGCCCGAGCTGAATCCACTTTTTGGCCTGCCGGCCGCAGCCAACGCGATGCGCAGCCTGCAAGTCACTGCGCGACTGAGGTTCTAATCATGCGATTGATAGCAATCCTATGTCTCTTCGCAACACTCAGTGCTGACGCACAGACCATTGGGCAAAATAAAACTCCCGATGCCGCCCAGACCTACACCATGTCGATGCGGTCGCAGTTGGTTGTCGAAACAGTCGTAGTCAAAGATAAGCAGGGCAAACCCATCGAAGGATTGACGGCCAAGGACTTCACGCTCACCGAAGACGGGGTGGCTCAGAAGATTCGTTACTGCGAGCAACAAACGCTTCCGTCCGAGCCCCTTCCTATTGCTCCGATGCCTTCGAGCGAGGAGAACATCAAGATCTACAAGCGGCTCGCCCGGACCCAGATCGCGCCAGAGCAGTTGGAGTCCGCAAACTACAAGAATCGCCGGCTACTCGCACTCTACTTCGACATGAGCGCGATGCCGCCAGGCGATCAACTGCGTGCACTCACCGCCGCTGAGAAGTTTATCCGGACACAGATTACCGCGGTGGACCTGGTTTCTATCCTCAGATATTCGGGCGGCTCAGTCGATGTGCTGCAGGACTTCACCGCCGACCGCAATCGCCTGCTCAGCATTCTCGAGACCATGGTCGTCGGCGAAGGACAAGGCTCGGTCGAAGACGTCGACGATGCCAGCAGCTCCGATACAGGTGCCGCCTTCGGGCAGGACGATAGCGAGTTCAATATCTTCAACACCGATCGCCAGCTCTCCGCTCTACAAACCGCATCGAAGATGCTGGGCAACATCAACGAGAAGAAAGCTCTGATCTACTTCGCCAGCGGCCTGCGCCTGAATGGCATCGACAACCAGGCCCAGCTTCATGCGACCATCGATGCCGCCGTCCGCGCAGGTGTTTCGTTCTGGCCAATCGATTCGCGAGGACTCGTTGCCGAGGCTCCGCTCGGAGACGCTACGCAAGGATCGCCGGGCAACATCGGTATGTATTCAGGAACCGCAGCACAGGCCGACACAACCAAGTTTCAGCAGTCGCAGGACACACTGTTCGCACTCGCAGGCGATACCGGCGGCAAGGCTCTGTTCGACAACAACGATCTCACCATGGGCATCGTTCAGGCGCAGAAGGCGATCTCCGAGTACTACCTCATCGAGTACTACACCACCAACGCCGCGTTGGACGGAAAGTTCAGGCGCGTCAAAATCTCCGTCAACATCGACGCTTCGGCCAAGCTGGAATACCGCCAGGGCTACTACGCAGGCAAAGAGTTCGGCAAGTTCACGATCGCCGATAAAGAGCGGCAACTCGAAGACGCGCTGATGCTCGAGGACCCTATCACCGAGCTCACCATCGCAATGGAGATCAACTACTTCCAGTTAAATCGCGCCGAGTACTTCGTTCCCATCGTAGTTAAAATTCCGGGACGCGAGCTGGCACTCGCAAAGCGTGGCGGCGCCGACCACACCCTCATCGACTTCGTGGAGGAGGTCAAGGACCTCTACGGTGGCGTGACCGTCAGCAATGTCCGCGACAACGTAAACATCAAGCTGACCGATGCAACCGCCGCCGAGCTGGCCAAGCGACCCATTGAATACGATGGCGGCTTCACGTTGCTTCCCGGCAAGTACTCGATCAAATTCCTCGCGCGCGACGATGAGACGGGCCGCATCGGAACCTATCAAACGACGTTTGTCATCCCGAACCTGACCAAGGAGACAAAGAAAGTTCCCATCAGTTCCGTAGTCTTGAGCGGTCAGCGCGTCGATCTCAAAGACTCTCTCTACAACGCCGTGAAGGGTAAAGAAGAGGCAAAAGATACCGCCGCGAATCCATTGGTTCAGGACAACAAGAAGTTGATTCCCAGCGTAACCAGGGTCTTCAGCCAGGGAAAGCAAATCTACGTCTACCTTCAGGCCTATCAAGAGAGCTCGACCATCACGACGCCGCTCGTTGCCTTTGTCACTCTGTACCAGGCGCAGAAGAAGGTCTTCGAAACCCAACCGGTCGCAGTGACGCCGGCGGCTCTGAGCCGCCTCGGAACGGTGCCTTTGAACTTCACCATCGGCCTCAGCCAAATACCGCCAGGCCAATACGATTGCCAGGTAACCGTCGTCGATCCCACCAGCCAAAAGGCAACATTCTGGCAAGCGCCAGTCATGATCGTGCCATGATGGTCAACATCGTCGCTTGCGTACCAATCGCAATTCGCCGCGTCAGTTCGCGGAAGGTTTATCGATGTGATCGATGACCATCACGTCAACGTTTGCCCTGGTTACCCCCATCGTCAATCCCAACTGCTCCTGCAACGCGGTGAACAGGCTCGGCGGCGCATTCGGGTCGCCGGGATTCGGCGGGGGAATATGCAGGCCGAACGAAGCGAATTGCGATTGGTCAGGGGTCCAGTTGAGGTTAAAGTCATAGCGCTCCGTCAATCCAGTCTGATCGACTACTGGCTTGTCCATGACCGACTCCTGCATACCGTGGCAGAAGTCCTTCATGGTGGAATTGGTCACCATGAGCTGACCCAGCCCGCGAAAGATGAAATTGCCTGGGGTGCTGGGCCGGTACGCGGTCACCGCAAGCTTTGGTCCGCCCTTGCCGACGGTCAGCGCATACGCAGACATTTCGCGCTGCTCCATATGAAACTTCAGCCCAAACCTCTGCGCCAGAGCATCCGCAATCAGCATGCGCATCTGCTTTGTGTTGGGCTGACCTTCTACGTCGGGCGTGCCATCGACATCGTACTTCTCATCCATCCACGCGGGCGCGTTCAGGATCTCTTTGGTCTGCAGCGAATACGCGAAGGTGATGAGGTCATTGAGCGTGGTGTTGATCGTCAACACCTGCCGACCGCGAATCGTGAACCCTTTACCAACCCCGTTCGGATCACTGGGCTTCACCGTCACCACGTCGTACTTCGGCTTGGCATCGTCCGGCATCGACTTCGGCGGCTCGGGAATGGCCCAGGTGTTTTCCGGAGTGACGTGGGTGAAGTTGAGCGCATGAGTCTGGTCGCCTTGCGTGGCGTTGCCCATAATTGACTTGCCATCAGGACTCAGGGTTCCGGTGTAGGTCACATTGATCGACTTGATGGTGAAGCCGAAGTTAAGCTTGTCCAAGGTTAGGGAGGTGACCGGGAAGGGTTGCCGCCCTGGTCGATGCTGTAGAGCGCAGCCTTCCATCCGCCGGTGTCGGCTTTGGAGATCTTGAGGACGATGCGCAGGCCCTTGCCCGCTTCGTAGGTGCCTTGCCAGTTCCCGGAAATGTCGGCGGTTTGTGCATGAAGCACTCCCGTCGCGATCAGCAAGACTGCGGCAATGCGAAGCACAATACCTCTCATACTCGAATCTCTCCTTAGCTCAGAGCTCGCACAAGTGTTACCGCTCTTCAGTCGTATGGCAAGCTTAAACCCGCGATTTCGTCCGGAAACGACGGTTGTGACCGCAGTGAAGCTTGGCGAAAATTCCCTCGGCGTTCGTTGCACCCACGGACTGCCTTGGACTTAGCTTTGTGGAGTAATGAATTTTGGCCGATTTCCCGATCTCTGAGGCGGCCTCCACCGGTCGAGTGGGCCGCGTCACCATAGATTCCAGAGAGACCGCGCAACCCTGAGCGCGTCACTCAACTGTCTTCCCGCTTTGCTCAAAGGCTCTTACCGCATCGCGAAGGTTGAAGAATATGCGCTCGCTCCCCAGTTCCTCCCCCAAGGGCGACCGCTTGACCACGTTGACGCCTCCGGGTTCAGTGCCGTCAGCCATAACGCGACCCCGCCCCGTCCCAGACGCTTGGTCAAGAGCATGACGGTGGAGTAGCACTTGCGTTAGTATCGGCAGATCCTACGAATCGACTATCGAGCAGCGTTCCGCACATTGGATAGTTATGAAGGAGCCGTTTGCTAAATCGATCATGCACTTCACTGGCGCCCGGGCTTTTGTTGTGTTTTATTTTGATTGGCTGTGGCAGTGGCAACACCGGGCCAGGAGGTGGTGGAGGTGGCTCGCAGAGCTCGGCTCCAGTCCTGTCCTCTATCTCACCACTCAGCGTGGTCACAACGAGCACCGCCTTTACCCTCGTCGCAAACGGCTCGAACTTTACTTCGACCTCCCAGATCGAGTGGAATGGCGGACCACTCGCTACTACCTTTGTCAGTTCCATCCAATTATCTGCGGTGGTACCCTCCCCAGACGCTATCTCGTCGGGCACATCACAGGTTTCCGTGCTCACTCCAGGAGCAGGTGGCGGAACCTCCAACTTACTTAGCTTTACAGTCACCAGCCTGATCCCGGAGCTCATCTCCATTGCTCCTTCCAGCGCTACAGTAGGTAGTCCCGCCATAACACTCACAGTCATGGGTGCTCGCTTCGATTCCAAAGCGAACGTTCAATGGAACGGCTCAGCACTTCCAACCACCTACGTCAGCTCCACGCAACTCACCGCCCAGGTTCCAGCCACCGATTTATCCGCGGCCAGTTCTGCTCTAATTACCGTCTCCAATCCAGCTCCCGGCGGTGGCCAATCCGGCAGCCTCGTCTTCTACGTTAACTCCGGCGCAACTCGGATGACGGTCGTTTCGGCCAACGCAAATCAGATTGTCTGGGATGCGACCAACCAACGGATGTACGCTAGTTTGGCCAGCACCAATAACGGTGCCAACAACAACACCGTCGCGGCGATCGACCCGGTTACCGGCACGATCTATACCGTCCAGTCTGCCGGAGTCCAACCCGACGTGATGGACATCTCATCGGACGCTTCCTACTTGTGGGTGGCAGAGGATGGAAGCAATGCCGTGCAGCGTTTCACGCTTCCCAATCTCACACCAGACATCACAATACCTATTCCTGCCTCGACCACTTTCGGTCCACAAACAGCAATTGCCCTCAAGGCTGCCCCTACCGCCCCTCATACAGCGGCTGTTTTGGAGGGCAACTATTCCGACGATTCTCCCGATACCGGGGGCGTAGTAATTTACGACGACGCCGCTCCCAGGGCAACGATCATTCCTTCATTTCCTGCCTTCGGTCCAGACATCACCTGGTTAACGTGGGGCGCTGATGCCTCCACCTTATACGGAGGGAACGAGGATATCCCCCCCACCTATTACACGCTGAGTGTCAACTCCGCGGGCGTCACCGTCAGCTCCAAAGAAAATAATGTTCTCCCCACTCCAGGTCACTTTGATAGCCAAACCGGATACCTTTATGCAGATTATGGACAAGTCGTAAACCCCGCGACCGGCGACTCGATGGGAAGCTTTAACCTCACGTACCTTTCCTCGCCCGAGACTTGCGCCGTGGATTCAGCGCAGGGCGTCGTCTTTTGCCTGGGCAAGAAGATCGATGTGTCGGGTGTTAGTGGATATGAGATTCAAGCGTTCGATCAAAAGACCTACCGTTTGCTGCGCACCCTATCATTTCCGCAGATCATTGGAACGGCAGTAAACTTCGTCCGTTGGGGGAATGCCGGTTTGGCTTTCAACATCGTCCCGCTGCCTTACCAGACCTTAGTCCCTATTACTGGATCTATTTATTTGATTGACGGCAGCTTCGTCGATGGCTCCGCGACCCCTGACTTCACCAACGGAACCGCTATACAGCCGTTGCCCGTTTTCGCTTCAATGAGTCCTCAGAACGTGTCAGCAGGTGCTTCGGATGTCACGCTCAACGTGATGGGTGGAAACTTTGAGCCGGGCGCAGTGGTGAGCTGGGGCGTTAATGCGTTGCATACGGTTTACATCAGCCCAAGTCAACTGCAAGCGACCATTCCAGCAACTGACCTCGCTGCAGCCGGGACGACGCAGGTCAGCCTGTCGAACGGCGACGTCCTAACGCAAGCGCCTACTAGCATGGCGTTTACCGTCACCCCCCAAAACGTCTCGCTCACCACCGTGAACCTGGCAAGCCTTGATGTCGCATGGGATCCTGTGAGTGCGTTGTTATATGCAGCGGTTTGGTCTGGCGATCCTCAATACCCAAATTCCGTTGTCGCAATCAATCCAACCACCGGCCAAGTGGTGAACAGCCAGTATGCAGGCTCAGACCCCTATATTGTTCGAACAACCGCCGACGGGGCGTTCCTGTATACGGCAAATATTTACAGCGACTCTGTCACTCAACTAAAACTCCCCGGGCTCAACTCCCCGGTCACGTGGCAATTCGGATCCGATCCGTCTCTCGGTGCCCACATCGCCATTGATGTCCAACCGGCGCCCGGTGCATCCCAAACTACTGCGATCTCTACGGGAGCATTTGCCTATGACCCATTTTGGCTTAATTACGGAGAGGGTGCCGTAGGAGGCCTAAGAATCTTCGATAACAGTGTGCCTCGTCCCACCCAGGCACTCGACGGCGCCAATGCTCCTCAATACAGTTACTTGCAATGGGGTTCAAATGACACGACCCTATACTCCACCGGTTCCAGTGTTTATACCTTCAGTATTAGCTCTTCAGGACTTACTCAAACAGCAAACGACACCGCCATATATGGCAACAACTACAATTCCGGATATATCCGGTACGACGCAGGAACGGGTGATCTCTACGACAACAACGGCAACGTGATCGATCCATCGACGGGTACTATCCTCGGGAACTTTGGCAGCACCGGTATCACTGTGCCGGATTCATCCTTGAATTTGGTCTTCATTCTCGGTCAAACCATTGCACAAAGGGGCTCGACGAATTACACGATTACCTCATTCAACCAGACAACCTTCGCGCCCGTAAGTTCGTTCACACTCACGTCCGTCGTCCAGACCCCCGTAGCGCTGGTTCGTTGGGGTAGTACCGGCCTCGCTCTGGTGACGTATGAGAATGATGACACCCTCTATCTCACTCCCCTCGGCGTGCTGTACATCCTGAATGATGCCGGCTTTGTTACCGCAGCCGAAGCGGGCGCCCAGCCACAAGCAGCCCCGCAGCAAGTCCAGCGCACCTGGAAGCCAGTGCGTCTCCCCATCCATTCGACGCCCACGCCACACACTCAGCAAGGCCCCAACTCTGTTCGTGCCATTACACCGAATCACTAAGCTCGACACTTCGCCCGCACAATCCAGTTCGGCGAGTTGAATGCGCGGTGGCCGTGCAGAACCAGACGACAAATCTGGGGTGCCAGCTATTCGAACGTCGCCGGACCACGACAAATCCAGACCCAACTATCATCCCCCAGGAATTTAAGTTAGAAGGTGTCGGGGGCCCCTCTAAACCTGTCCTACGATCGAAACTGGGCCTCTGCTCATCTCAACGAAATCATCTGCTGCTGTTTACTCAAGACCCAGTCGGCAATGCTGCAATATGTGACAACTCGATGGAGCAACACGAGCAGGTATGCGTCGGTTCGACATGCCCGGAAAAGGGCGTTACTGAGATGGTCCGCCGCTTGAACCTCATCCTGGTTGGGAGGTTCTAGAAGGCAGATGTAAGGAGGATCATCGACATGCAGATTCGTCCCGTAGGGATTGATCTAGGCAAGACGACCTTTCACCTGGTAGCTCCTGGCGATATCTCACGGCTCGAAGGTTGATTAGCGAAAGCCTCGCATGCATTTGATCTTTCGCTGCATCTCGATTCCTTCAAGTCGGAAACTCAGTCGTCAAACGATGCCTCGCCATAACGTGCGAGAGAACATCGTCAGATCGGCGCGCACCTAGGGCATCTCGCTCTTCGGATAGTCCCTTTGTCGGACCATGTTGCGCATGAGGTAAAAGGAAAAGAGCGCGTTGCCGATCATGTATCGATTGGCAAGGCGGACGGGCTCCTGAACCCAACGATAGAGCCACTCGAGCCCAGAATTCCGCACCCACACAGGGGCGCGGCGTGTCACGCCGCAGATCATTTCGAAGCTGCCGCCCACACCTATAGCAACCGGAATACCAAGAGGACGAATATGCTCCTGGATAAAGAATTCCTGACGAGGAGCTCCCAGCGCAACATAGATGATGGAAGGCTTTGCGGCCTTTATCGCATCAATTACTTCATCGAGGATCTCGGCATCGTGAATAAAACCGACGGGTGGGCAGCTTACGCCCGCGACCCGCAAGCCAGGATATTTCTTCATCATGATCGAAGCAGTCTTGGCGGCAGATCCAGGATTACCTCCAAGGAAGTAGATTGTGAGATCGAGCGGAACGGACTCTGCGCAGAGATATGAAATGAGATCAACGCCGGCGATGCGGGCAACCGATTTGCGGCCCAACCATTTGCATGCGACCGCGACAGAGATTCCATCGGCGCACACATATTCAGCGTGGCCTACACAACGGCGAAAGTCTTCTTGTTCCTCCGCCAGGACGTAAAACTGCGCATTGGCCGTGACGACGTGATTTGTCTTACCGGGCGCAAACGTATGACCTATAAGCCGACGTGTTAATTCATTAGCGGAGAGAGAATCAATTCGGAACGGGCCGATACCTATACGCTCTGGCAGCTTGTAGTAAGGGTCAATGGAGGAGTCGCAACTCTGCGGAGCCTTATGGGTACTTATTGACGGCGTACTCGGAGGCATCGAAATCTCCTGCATCTTGGATGTAGAAGTTCATGGCATTACTTGACGGCAGAATGGCAGGATAGTGAGACAACAAATGACAAACCGCATGGGTAGCAGCTGTGTAACTTGAAAATTTCAGTAGGCAGCGGTCCATACTACTCGTAACTAGCTCGAATCAGAGGACCGTCTGACCGACTGAGGACCCGAGGAGTTCTGGAGTATCATCCGTTCCATCTGTAAGACGCTTCCCAATCCGTTTTTGAAGAAACCCCGTAGAGGAGGAACAAACCTCAATCACGGTATGAACCTAGATAACATCACATATGGCTTGATTCTGCAAGGCTTTTTGTGAAAGTATCTACTCCCGAACGAGGTGCTCCTTTGCGATGAAAGGTTGCACAACGTCGAGTTTGCCGGACTCCCTGAGTCGTTGCCCGACAAGCCATGAGCCTTCTGTTGTGAGGTGCCCATAATCAAACTGTAGGGGTATGTCCTTGCCCGCGTACTGAACACAGATACCTTGGGGACAGAGGAGCTCGAAGTAGGAAATATATTGAACTTTCCAGCGGTCGTAGGCAAGCTTGGCCATCTTTTCGTCGAGTTGTCTATATTTGATTAACTCGTGACGGAAGGGCATGGTAGCATCTCCGCTCCTAAGCGAGACCGCCAGCAGGCGTGGTAGCGGTGAATCGTACTGCACGATCGGTCCAACAAGCACAACGCGGACTCCGCGCAGCTTAAGAAAATCGAGGGTCTTGCCAAGCGCGTCCATGTCGCCCGGCTCCCATCGAGCCGCAAGGATAAGCTGGTCGCAAGTATGCGTCTGAAGATAATCGTCGAAGACATAGTCCATTATCGCGTTACACCGACGTGTGTCGAATACTCTGTGGTGGACTGTCGGTTCGCACCCTGAGGATGTAGCTTCGAGGAAGTTGATGTTCGGATAGGCCTTGGTAAGTCCATACCACAGTTGTGCGGCGTGGCTGTCACCGAACAATAGGTCGTTGTGCATGGTCTTATCCTGTCGCATGCAGTTCTTAATGTCGAAGTCTCTGGGGTTGTTGCCCGAGGCTATGAAGCACGATCCCATTCGATAGCTCGTCGGATCCTTCGTATAGGACGCGATCAGGAGTTCCTCCGGGGAATACCTTTTGGGAAACCCATGAAATCCGAGGATGCATATGGAAACGGCGACCAGGCCAAGGGACGAGGCTGCGGCAAATCGGAAGGTAAAAGCGCCTGAAAGATACAACCTGCCTTTGCGGAAGGGGAGTTCAATATATTTCCACGAAAGCGCGGCGACGAATAAGCAGACGATGAAGATGGCCGACTTCACGCTGCGACTAGATGCTCCGGGAAACTGAACCATGCCAGTCCGCTGAAAGACCACGATCGGCCAGTGCCAGATATATAGGGAGTAAGAGATTAATCCGATGAAGATAAACGGTCGCGTGGAAAGCAGGGCGCCTACGAACGAGCCTCCGTCTTGACCGGCAGCGATGATCATCGCCGCACCGAGACAGGGTGCCAGGGCTGCAATACCAGGAAAGGGGGTCGAAACATCGAACTTTAAAGAGGCGAAGACAATGAGAATGAGGCCAGCACCAGACGCTACGTTCCGCCACAACTTAGTTGTGATGGAAGGAAATAAATGAAGAGAAAGCATGGTGCCCAGAAGCAGTTCCCAGGCCCTGGTGAAGGGAAGATAAAACGTGGCGCTGGGAAATCGGTAGGCCCCTACCACGCTAATGGCGAAAGTTCCGCAAGCGATCAGCACGATTGCCGACTTCAGTCGCTGAGGGAAATAACGGCGCACCAAAAGTAAAAGGAGTGGGAAAGCAATATAAAACTGCTCTTCTACAGCAAGTGACCAAGTATGAAGGAGGGGTTGATCTGCTGCTGAAACGTCGAAATAACCTGAGTGCAACCAGAAGAATACGTTGGAAGCAGAGAAAACTGCAGCCAGCAAAGACTTTCCAAAGCTAACTAGCTCTGCCGGCAGAAGAAAGAAATATCCAGCAACCGCGGTGGCCAACATCATGACAACCGAGACGGGCAGGATACGGCGGATGCGCCTCTGATAGAAAGACGAGAGAGAAAATCGTGACTCCCCAATTTCCTTCAGGATGACCGAGCTTATAAGAAAGCCTGAGATGACAAAAAAGACGTCGACCCCAATGAACCCACCCCAGACCTTCAACACCTTCAGGTGGAAGAAGAGCACGTCGAGAACCGCAATCGCTCGAAGGCCGTCGATATCGGCGCGGTAAACGAGCGTCGGATTCGAATCAAGCATGCAGCTATCCCCCGAATCCTAAGATTGGATAATTGCATTTACTGCTGCATCAGGCTGGGTTCTCTGGGTTTCGTCTGATCAGCGTGCGTGCTCGGAATGCCGCTGGCAAATGCAATCATGAAACACTTGCAATTGAGAGTGCGATAGCCAATAGTGCTGTTGAATGTCTTGTGATATTAGCACGGACCCGTCGGAGCAGGGACAGAAAGTACGATCCCACTGCATCAGCGCAACGGCAAAACTGCAAAAGTTTGCATAGGAACGAATCGTTCCACGCACTCATCAGCAAGCTTCACGGCTCGCTTGGGCTTCTTTCCTGAGACCAATACAAGCCATCACGAAAAGCAGCCAAAGAATGCGGAGATATCCGAAATCACTCTCGCCAATGTTGTAGACCAGATTACAAAGGATGACGACGATGCACCAACGCACAAAGGCTGCATTCGACCTGCAACGAAAGCATCGGAGAGCGTCTGTTCCTGCGCTAAGGGTCATCAACACAAGCGTTATCACACCAAACACTCCCAGTTGCAACCACACGTCTAGATATCCACTTTGAGCCTGAGAGAGATTCCACCCCGCAATGAGCACAACATTTTTCGATGCCCCTTGCAGCCCCCGCCAAAAGGCCTCATATCCATAACCCAAGAGCGGTTTGTGGCCGATGGCATCCCAGACGGCTGCCCAGATGATCGTGCGTTCGCTGAGTGTCGGGTCCTTGCCAACACCGGTCAGAATCAACGATGCAAGCAGAGAAAGCAAATAAACTAAGCCGCCGACGACGGGGACCGCCATCAACACGACAAAAAGCGAGTCTTTAGGCGCCAGCTTTTGGAGGGCCCAGAGACTGCCCGACAGTGTAAGTGCCAGCAGTGTTAATAGCCAACCTGTTCTCGACTGCGACATGAAAATCAAAAAGAGGCAGAGGCCAATATAGAGAGGCAAAAATGTCCTCTGCAGAGGACGCTTCGGTTTCCAGTGAAGCGCGGTGACGAGAAACAGAGTTACCGCAGCGGCGCATTGTTGTTTGTGAGTAAAGACCCCTCGCCAGCCCGCTGATGTCGCGCCAATGCTGGGCACGAAGAGCGCCAGCGCGATGCTTGCTGGAACGGCAATTGTGCCGGTTAGCATGATCAGATCCAATTGACCATCCGTCGTGAACGACTCTGCTAAATAAATCGCGAAGAGCGTAAAGCAAAGCAACGTGATCCCGCTGATGATGCTCTGACGCGCATCAACCGACCACAGACAAGACAACAGTGCAAGTGTCGGAAGAGCCAGGATCAATTTCATCTGGAGTGAAGCCGACCAGATAACGGCAAATCTTTTTACGACGAGAGTTGAACATATAGCAGACACGGTAAGTAGACCAATTTGGTGGGTGCGCGAAACATCCGCCGCGGAAGCTGTGTCTGCAGCACCGGGGAATCCGCTGTTGGCGTAGTAGAGAAGCGGCAGCAGAATGAACCACGTTCGCACTAGTTTACTGGTGGCGATGGGTGGCGTTGTGACCGGAGCTTCAGCAAGCGATGGCATCGACTGCTCCCCTTGTCCGGTGAGATCCTAAGCTTGGCGTCATCGGCTCGCATACCCCCACTGGCCCGGCAGGGGCTTGCGACCGGCGAGCGTACGCAGTGCTGCTTCAACCGCCTGCAGTGCTGGTTTCGGATGGAGTGACTCGTCCAGCAATCCAGGACGATGAGGCTTTCCATCGGCACGATGGAAGTTAGCGGCCTGCATTGAATTGAGCCAATCCCACCGATCGCTCGGCGTCCAGAAAATGATTCGATCGACCTTGCCAGCCGGCACAACCTGCGTAAGGTAGTCGTAATAGCACTGCGCAACCACGCGATCTCGCTCCCGTTCATCGCCCTGCACCGCGCTATCATTTACATCAAGTTCAGTGATCAGGACTTGTAGACCTAGAGCGCGAACTCGCTTTATGAACTCGAGAAAAGCAAGCCCCCCGAAGGGCGCGGTTGCATCCAGGTGCGACTCGATCCCGATAGCTTGAACCGGAACTCCACGTTTGAGAAGTTGTTGCAGCAGGCTGATCGTCAACTCGCGGGTTCGTTCAAAGTCCGGTCGATTCTGTTCCACGTAATAGCAATTTAAAACACGGAGGGCGTCTGGATCGGCAGCCTTTGCTGCATGGAAGGCGATGTCTAGATATTGTGGCCCCAACAGGCTGGTCCAGACGCCAGGGTAGAGCCCATCTGGACGATGGCTCCAAAAGACGACAGGTTCGTTGACGACGTCCCACGACTCGATCTGCCCCCGATAATGGCCCATCACTGTGCTGATGTAATTCGTCAGTTGCTCGGCAGCATTCTGCCGTGTGAGTACAGAGGGGAACCAGGAAGGATTTGCGCTTGGACTGTTCCAGCAAAGATTGTGGCCATGCACCAGCATCCCGTGACTCTGACAGAAGTTGACCATCCAATCAGCGTCATCGAAAGTGTACGAATCGGGAGTCGGATGAAGCCTGGGCCATTTGAGCTCGTTGCCCGGAGTGAGCAGACTGAAATTCTGAGTAACAAACTGAGCAAACTCCGGGACCTGGAGATTCGCCTTGCTGGCTTGAAATCCCACCTTCACCTTGGACCTCTCGGCCAATTCCTTAAGCGAAGGCGGAGGACCGTGATCGGCTGGCATGGATGCGCTCAGTGGCCGCGAGAGCAAGAGTCCGGCTCCAAGCTTAAGTCCATCGATCAGCAACTCTCTCCGGGTCATGCACCCTCCAGCCTGTGGGAAATCCTGGCAGCGTAGAGATGCGCGCCCAAGAGTAGATTGCCTCAATCACACCTTACGGCACAACAACAGCAGCACTAGATTTCTCGACTTGAGTTTGCTGCATCTTGTCTGAAGTATGCCTGAACTTCTTCCGCATCGCATCTGTTGGTTTCTCGACGAATATATGGACCAGATAGGCGAGCAGAATAGCCACAAAGAGACTTAGAACGCCGGCAAGCACTTTGGAAGGAATGATCTGATTGATTTCTAGCAGCACCGTCGCGTGCAGAAGGTATAAGGCATACGAAACTGTGCCCAGGAACGTGAGTACCTGTGTGTTCAGGATACGTCCAGCCCAGCCGGCTGGAGTTTGCACGAAGTAATAAAGGATGGGCGCGAGCGCGACTCCCTGGATCGAATAACGAATGGTTTCGCGAAATACTGGATTTCGAATCAAAAGGGTGATGAGAAGCAAGGCAAAGCAAATGGGCAAAATAAGTCGCTCGAGGCGCCTGCGGGTGAACACAGAAGCCGCAAGGGATGTTTTCTCCAAACATGCAAGCGCACATCCAAACAGAATCGAATCTGCGCGACAATCCGTGGTATCTCGCGCCCATTCGAGACCGTTGGAGAAGGTTATGGCGACGAACGTTCGCCAGACCAGAATCACACCGCACATGCAAAGCAACGAAATCGCAATCTGCCGATAACTCATCCTCAATCTCGTGAGAAACAGAAGCATGAGCAGCGGAAAAAATAAATAGAAGTGCTCCTCTACTGCAAGTGACCAAAGAACTCCAAGACCGGGAATGAGACCAGCACCGCCATGAAAATAATAGTTTTGGTAATAGAATGCCTGCGAGCAAACGCCTGCAAGGGTGATGCCCGCCAAATGATGAACGGCTGCAAGGTATAGAAGAGTTGCTGCCATGATGCTGTACATCGGCGGAAATATTCTCAGGGTTCGACGCAGATAGAATAGCCTGAGCGAGATCCATCCAGTTGCTTCGCGCTCCCGGATCATCAACGTCGTGATCAGGTATCCGCTAAGGAGGAAAAACATATTGACACCCAGGCGTCCCGGGACAATCTTATCCAGGCCTGCATGGGCAACAAAGACGATCAAAAACGAGACCCCGCGAAGCCCATCGAGCGATGGAATCTTGCCTGTACTCGATGTGAATCTGGCGGGCGTATCTTCCACGTCGTGTCCCCCTGAAGAAGAGTAAAGCGCTGGTGACGCGGTTCTTTGAAGTTCGATGGTATTTGGAACCGATCGGTTTTACAAGTTGATTCATCTGAGAGGGGAACCAACGTACGGGAGATCGCGGTCTTTCCATCGCTACCAGATTCGCCTTGCACCGCAACTTCACCAGGCGCCAAAGCCGCATGTGGTACGATAAACCCTCCCTGAGCAGGCAAGTGTCAAAGACATGAACGCCCATTTATGAGTGTTATGCACGCTGATTGTCGAGCCAGTTTATGATGCCGAAGACCGTAGCTGTGATCATTCCAGCGTTTAATGTTGCGAGCTGTATAAGCGCGGCGATTCACTCGGCGCTGTCCCAGTCGATTGCACCTCGAGAGATTATTGTCGTAGACGACGCTTCAACGGACGACACAGCTTCAATCGTCGCCAATCTCGCCAGAGAGCATAAGAGCATCCGACTGATTCAAATGCCCGTCAACAAGGGTGCTGCGGCCGCGCGCAACGTAGGTCTGAATAATTGTTCGTCGGATTGGATCGCGGTCCTGGATTCTGACGACCGGTACCTCCCGCACCGTCTGGAATATCTGGTGACGGCAGCCGAAGATAGCCAACTCGATCTTGCTGCTGACAACTTCTATAAGTACGACGCCTTCGCGAATCAGATTGTCGGCGTCGCCATACCATCACAGATGGTTGGAACTAGCCTGCTTTTGGATCGTTATGATTTCGTTCGCAATTGCATGACGAGCATGGCGGGCGCAGTAGACCTTGGGCTACTAAAGCCAATCATGCGACGCAGTTTTGTGGAACGCTTTGCGCTGCGCTACCGCGAAGATATCCGCCACGGGGAAGACTTCATCTTTTATCTGACAGCTCTTGTGTATCGAGGGAAGTTTGCCCTCTTCCCTGAACCTCATTACGTGTATACCCAACGATTAGGAAGTGTCAGCGGAAAGCATTCCGCGCTGACCAGAACAAGAGTGGACCTCACAGAGATCGAAACAGAGAGCAGAAAAATCGCCGCTTCCCACTTGACCGAAAGCGATCCGCAACTCGCGCAACTCTTGAACCTGCGCGCGGATCGCCTGCGGGCCGCAAAGAAGTTCTTTGCATTCCGGACAGCTTTGACAGAAGGGCATTGGATTAAGGCGACTCACCAGGCTCTTGCAGATAAGGAAGTCCGAAGTTGCGCTTCACAAGCCCTTGAACACAAGCTCAAGAAACGTTGGCGCGGTTTGCTCGACGCCAATCGATAGTTATGCCTCGTCAAGGAGATCTGTACGCGTTCCAAAATATACACTATCGATTTCCAGAAAATATCTCACGGCTTTGGATTGTTTCAGGAGGAGCATGCCGTTGCCCGAAGATTTTACACACCTAATCTTAACCCGCTTTAATACAGCTGTTGGATTCGCTCCTTCCAGGCAAGGGCTTGATAAAGATTGGCTTGAGGCGAGACTGCTTCTATTCGAACGCTACTGTGTCCCTTCTGTTGCGGCTCAAAGTTGCGCATACTTCAAATGGCTTATATTCTGCGATGCGGCCAGCCCTGAATGGTTCAAAGAAAAGATGTCCACCTACGGAGAGTCGGTTTCACCGGTATATATTGACGGACCTGCTACGGATGAAGTGATAGCGCGCTTCGTGGCAGCCACAGGATTTGTTTCAAGCCCCTACCTTATAACAACCAGACTAGATAATGATGATGCCATCGGGGTGGATCACCTTAGACTGGTCCAACGGGCATTCAAGCGACAGGATCGCGAGTTCCTTGTATTTCCCTTCGGGCTTCAACTGTATCGGGGGCAACTATACAACACGTATTGGAACTCCAATCCATTTCTTTCACTAGTAGAAAAGGTTTCGGTCGATGGCTCGTTTACAACTGTGATGTGCGTTGAACATAATCGCGTCAGAACTGAAGGCAATGTACGCAGCATCATCTCCGTGCCGCAGTGGTTGCAGGTTATTCATGGATCTAACCTGCTGAACACACTTCGTGGGTGGCCGCGACTCTCTGGTCGCGAGCCATCAGCGATCAGCATCACAGCGTTGCAGGAAGGGGCCGACAGCATGTTGACTCGGATTAGGTATTCGACTGCGGCGTTTGCAGCGCGAGGACGAGGACTGTGGGCGAAGGTAGTCAACGCGATCAAACATCCCTGAATATCGTGCTTGCTGTCTCCGTCAAATGTGCGCGGCTATTCCGCCTTGCGTGCAGCCATCTCTATGTGCACTGTTCACGTACTCCCTCGCATCTGTAGATGCGACGGCATGCGTGCAGACTTAATCAGCGAATTAACTTAGCGCAATTGCAGGTGTATTACAAACAGGTGTGTTACTTATTGCTGCATAGATGTCTTCTAACGAACGTGTTTGACGATCTAAAGCATATCTCTCGCGGATGCGTTCCGATGCATGCACGCTGAAGTCGTTCCACAAGTTAGTATCGCGGAGTAATCGAAGAATAGCCGCAGCAAGTGCTGGGGTATCTCGCTCCGGGACAAGAAGGCCCGTCCGTCCATCCTCTACGGCTTCGGGGATGCCTCCGTGGTTAAAGCTCACGACAGGGGTTCCCATCGCCTGCGCCTCAGTAAAGACCATACCGAATCCCTCGCTGTCTCCGTTGTCAGCTCGCAAGCTTGGAACACAGAATATCGAAGCACGCGACATGTATGCACGCACCTCGGAAGTTGGTAGTGCTCCAAGGAAACGCACACGCAGTCCGAGTTGCCTCGCATGCGCTTCCAGGCTGCTGCGAAGCGGCCCGTCGCCGATCACCGTCAAATGTGTTTCTGGGATGCTTCTGCTAACTTCCACCATGGCGTCGAGAAGATACTGACAGCCCTTTTTCTGAACAAGCCGCCCCGCAAATAGGACGCCTCCATCGCGAGGTCCGCCGGACCGGGAGAAATAATTGCAGTCAATTCCTGTGTAATGGGCCCGCAATTTATGTGGTGGAAATCCAGCTTCCACTGCCTTAGTGCGAATGAATTCCGAGACACACAAGAACGTGTGCGTCCTTTCCCAAAGTTCGCGACGTTTGAGTAAGTACAAAATCCCGGACAAGCTCTTTCGCATGTTTGCATCGTTAGTTGTGACGTCGTAGCCGTGAAGGGTGACGATAAGAGGGATGTCGAGACTTTTGGCGAGCGGCAACGCGAGCGCACCATCTACCGCAAAATGCGCGTGTAGTAGCGATGGTTGAACCTCCCCGATTTGAGACTTGAAGGCGGGACTATAACCAGTTGCTTTATAGGCTAGTATTCTTAGCCGTGGAAACCGCGTGCTTGGCGATGTTAGCAAAATGCTTCGTTGCGAACGCGGCAGGCCCGACCGTGCTTGTTTGAGGCCAGCGTAGATCGGCTCGAAGCGGCGAAGAGCTTCTGCTTGATCTCGAATAAATGTTTCGCTCAGGGGCAGCAAGGTGGATCGAAAGATAATCACGCGAGGGCATTCGCATGAGCGCGTGAAGTCATTCATATTAGGAGACTCGATTAGTCGACTGCCCGTTTGGTCTGCTGGCTTTCGCAAAGAAGAGCCTATCACGAAGCCGCTTCCTTCGATTAGGTGGAAGGAAATACGCACCGAATAGTAGCGCGACGAGATAAGGTGTAGCCGATCCGACGATCACCGTCTCCTTCAGGAGTGTTACAAATCCGCTCCAACCCGCACCATCTTGTACTGCACGGCCCACGCAAGTCCCTACGATGAATCGAGAATATGCTCGTTTACTCAATAAGTGTCTGCGACGTTTGCCCCAGTCCAGACGTGCCTGCCAATTCAGATTGGTGGTTATGCTCGTACGTCCGGCCGGCACGTGATAAATGGAAAGGGGTTTATCAAGAACAACTAATGTGAATGCTTCATCTTTGCTCACACGTAGAAACCAGTCTATATCCTGAAAAAAACGAAGGCTGTTGTCGAAGGGTACGCGCAGAAAAAGCGTTCTTGAACACAAGAATGTTGACGTCTGAAAATAACATAGATAGTCGAACATGAACTCAGAAACAAGTTCACCGTTTTTCGGCAAGCGACGTGGACGCACGACATCCGCAAAACCTGTCGCGCGACAAATATAACGCGATGTCACAAGCATTCCGTCATTCTGGCTGCTCTCGGCGGATGCCAATTGCATCTCCAGCTTGTCGGGTAACCATTCGTCATCATCATCCAACAGCGCAATCCACCTGCCATTTGCCGATCGCACCCCTACATTGCGAGCTTCTGACCCTCCCACTTTTTCAGGTAGCTCGAGATATCTGAGTCTCGGTTCACGGAGCTGCTCGATCACGTCCCTTGACGCAGGATCGAGCCCGTCAATCACCACAACAATTTCAAAGTGGCCGAAGGTCTGCCGAAGAACACTCTCGACCGCGCGCAGAAGGAGCGCAGGGCGATTGAAGGTTGGAATGACGACTGTAACCGTCGGCGCCTGTTGACCCAATACGTACTCCTCTTAGATTCTCGAATTCTCGGCAATCCTTACGAAGACGCGATAACGATCATTCATTTGGAAAGGCTCAGAGCAACGCTCTTGTTCCCCAATGCAAGCGTCGAGCCCCGTGCCAATTCTCAGGCGAAGCGATAAATTGTGTACAGGGCCAATGATACGACATACACTATGTCAAAAGTACCGTTAGCGCAATGTCGCCTACTCCCCACAGCAGTGAATCAACCAATCTGTCTCCAAGAGACAATGTTTTCCGTACCCACAATCGGTCAGAATCCCTAATTCTAGTCTTCAAGAAGGAATATGCGAGCAAGCGATACCGTGAAAACGACTCAGCCGACTTCTGATCTGACCATTAGCGCGATTCTGGCGGTTTTCCGGCAACGCCGACGGATCATTGTCACAACGACAGTCGCACTTTTCTTACTCGTTACAATCTACTGCATTACGGCCACGCCTCATTACAAATCAACTGCGGTAATTGAGGTTCAACCGAGCAGCGCAGATTTACTTGGCCTTCAAAGTCTGATGGCCTCGCAGCCAGGCGAGATGGGAGACGCACTCAATGCAAGCCTTGATCTTCAAACAGAGGTCGAGATACTTCAGTCCGACACTCTCGCGTTGAAGGTCATCAATGATCTCAATCTAGAGGGAACAAGAGATTTCAAGCCTCACTGGAGTCCTATCGGTGCCGTCCTCGGTATCTTCTCGCCGAAAGGCATGGCTGATCCTTCGAGTGCTCCGCTCGAGGATTCACCGAGACGTCGAGCGTATGTGACGAGAGTTTTCAGCACTCATCTCAAGGTGAAAACCGTTGCAGGCACACGGCTGATCGAGATTACCTACACCGACTCCAACCCCAAAGTCGCAGCAGCCGTGGTCAATGATCTGACGCGCGCCCTCATGGATTACGGTTTCAATACTCGCAACACAGCTACAAATCAGACCTCAGAATGGCTGGGCTCTCAAATGTCCGATCTCAAGGGACAAGCCCATAATTTACAGGCACGTGTGGTCGCTCTCCAACGCGATGCTGGCGTCTATAGTCTGGGTGAAGACTCCCAGGGACGTGATCAGCTCTACAGTTCAACGCTAGACCAGTTGCAGCAGGCGACCAATGCACTCACTGCAGCGACATCGAATCGTATTATGAAGGGCGCTCTGTACGAGACAATTCGCAACGGGGATCCGGACATGATCTCGGGGCTAGCCGGTGCTGGTGCCGCAACCTCCAATTCAGCACAGAGTGCCTTTACCCTTCTCCAGAATCTGCGCACACAGCAAGCTACCGCAGCTGCCCAATTGGCACAGGATACTTCTAAGTTCGGTCCCAGTTATGCAAAGCTGGGGGATGAGCGATCAAACCTCGCCAGCCTCGATAAATCAGTCGCGGACGAGATTCATCGCATCGGAGAGCGCGCGAAGAATGACTACGAGGCAGCCCGCGGCGCCGAAGCTGATCTTCAGCGTGTCTACAACGAGCGCAAGGAAGAGGCCGAGAAGTCGAATAACCGGGCAATTGAATATGCAATCGCCAAGCAGGAAGCGGATAACAGCCGTGGTCTGTACGAAGATCTGTCCAAGCGTTTGAGAGAGGCTGGTGTGATCGAGGGTCTGCGGTCTTCGAACATCTCAGTCGTAAGTCCCGCCAAGATTTCAGCCACGCCAGCGTCACCAAATCCTCCTCTGTATCTCGCCGTAGCTGTCGTTCTGGGTTTGTTCTTCGGCGCGTGTGCGGCACTGTATTCGGACATGAATGACGACACAATCCAATCGTTCAGCTTCGTCGAAGAGACTCTTGGACTTCGACTTTCCGCTGTACTGCCATCGCTTGAGTCGTCGGACAGAAGGTCTTTCCTTCGAATGCCGCGTATTGGTACTTTCGGCAAGAAATCCGACGATTCGACATCCCCGCTCATCGTACTTAGTCATCCTGCCAGCGCCTACGCGGAGTCGCTGCGACTGCTCCGAACGTCTATCCTGTCCTCTCGCAACGCGCCCCCCTCACGTGTAATCCTTGTGACAAGTTCTGTTCCCCGCGAAGGAAAGACAACCGTCGCCGGCAATCTCGCCATACTGCTGGCTCAGGCAGGCAAGAGTGTTCTGTTCGTCGATGGCGATCTGCGATCACAGGAGCAGATTCGTTTCCCTGATCCTTCGGGAGGAGCTGTGCCCGGCTTCAGCACGCTACTCTCGGATCCAGGTCAAAGCCCGCAGACCAATCAGGTACCAAAGGTGGCGAATCTGCAGATGATCCCCGCGGGGCCTGCAACCCAATATCCAGCGGAGTTGTTGACCAGCGATCGATGCCGGGAGCTCCTGAACGAGTGGAAGAAGGCCTTCGACTACGTAGTGGTGGACAGTCCTCCAGTTCTCGATGTCACCGACCCGCTGATCCTTGCACAGTACGCCGATATGACCTTGCTGGTATCGCGATGCGGCTTGACCACCAGGAAGGCAATTGAGCGCGCGCACCATGTGCTCACCTCGGTTCCAGACACCAGGATTAGCGTTATCCTCAATGATGCGGATCGTGGCTCCGCGAGTTATGCCGACTACTTTGGTTACAGTGGTTCAACCTATTACGAAACCATCTGATGGAGTCTGAGATGCTCATGTGCCGCCGGATCGTTCGCCTCTCTTTTTTGCTTGCGATGGTCTTATCCCCCGCTGTGCGCGCCCAGGAGTCTTTACTCATTGGCCCGGGTGACCAACTGCACGTTCTGGTACTCGATACCCCGGAGTTGGAGCAACATCCACGGGTCACAGATTCTGGCGAGATACCGCTGGTCGGCGTCGGAACATTAAAGGTGGCAGGGCTCACGCCAGGGGCGGCGGCGCAGAAAATTCAGGACTTTCTGATCAGCACTCACTTCATGAACCATCCCTCGGTGACCGTGACGATCGACCAGTTTGCCACCCAGACGATTTCGGTCCTGGGACAAGTGAAGTTGCCGGGAGTCTTCCAGATCACCACGTCCCGGTCCGTTCTGGATGCCATCGCAATGGCGGGAGGACTATCCGATACCGCCGATCGTCACGTCACCATCCAGCGGAAGGATCCAACCATCAAGCCCATCACGTACGATCTATCCAATGATGCGGACAAGGCAATGACTACCCAGGTTCAGGTTTACCCCGGGGACATTGTGCTTGTTCCTCGCGCGTCGATCGCCTACGTTTTGGGCGACGTCAATCGTCCCGGTGGAATCGTCATGCAAAACAATCACTCGCAGCTTACGGCTTTGCAAGCTGTGTCCATAGCGGGTGGAACGCTTCCGTCCGCAGTTCCGTCCCACGCGAAGTTGATTCGACGATTGCCCGAAGGAGGCTATAAGGAGATAGCCATGAACTTCGCCCTGATACAGAAAGGAAAGCGGCCCGATGTGCTGCTTCAGCCGGACGATGTCATCTTCATCCCTTTCAGCTATCTTCGCAATATTGGTGCAAATGCTGCAGGGATCCTGGCCGCGGCGACCTCCGCAGGGATCTACACCATCCCGTAGCAGCCAATCGTAGCCGGCTGTTATGAGAGAAAGGGCGCTCTCACGGTCGAGAGAGATTCTCTGGCTTCCGTCTGGAGAGATCGTGGAGCAGAAACGGTAGGGACAACGGTGTACTGTCCAGCGTCGCCGATCGCTTTGATCAATTTCTTTCCGAATGCAGGAGGATGATGCGATGGAGGCTGCTGCAGGAAATGATAGGGCCGGCATGGTTGGCATTGTCCTCGTGAATTGGAATGGAGGGGAGAATGTCCGCAGGAGCTATGCGTCGCTGACCGCCGGCGACTATCGCGGGTGGAAGCTTTTCATCGTAGATAACGCATCGGAAGACGATTCCGTTGAGATGATTCGGCGCGAAATTCCTGACGCAATCCTCATCGAAAGCGGCGCGAACCTCGGTTTCGCGGGTGGCTGCAATATCGGAATCAAGAGGGTTTTGGAGATGGGGCTGGAGTATGTGTTTCTCCTGAACAGTGACGCGAGAGTGCTCCCCAACACCGTAAGCGAGCTGGTATCGGCGAGCAGGCGGTTGGACGACAAAGCGATATTGGGGAGCCTGGTTCGGTATTTCCCTTCCGGGAAGGTGCAGTATATGGGAAGCCGCAGATCGCTCGAGAGCGGACGCCCTCATTGGTATACCGAGACCGAGGATAGTGAGCGGTTGCAGCAGGAGTTGATCGAAGGGGATTTTATCTTTGGGGCCGCGTTGTTCGCTCCCTCAGAGCTGTTTCGAAAGGTTGGCCTCTTTGATGAACGATTCTTTCTAAATTTTGAGGAGACGGACTGGTGTTATCGGGCAGCGGCATCAGGAATTGCTTCCTATGTGGTGACGAAATCGGTGGTACAGCACATTGGAAGCGCATCGCTCGGGGCCCGAACCGCACCGCTGCAAACATACTTCCTCACTCGGAATAGGCTATTGTTTTACGACAAGCACGGCGGGCTCAAGCATCGGCTCAGCGCTTATTTGGAAGTGTTGCGCGACTTGATTGGGCGCATCAAGCGCAGTGCGGAAGCGTATCCGCCATTCGGGCGGCTGGACCCGTCCACACGGGCGCTGCTATGTGCGATACGGGACTATGGATTGCGCCGCTTCGGCGACTGTCCAGCACGGGTTCGGGAGTTGGGAAATATGGAGAGAGCATCTCGGGACGTTCAACCGGCACACGACTGATGTGCCAGATAGGGAGCTAGGGTGGCGCTTAAGAGGTCGCTTGCGTGGATGGGGTTAGCGCAGATCACGGCCCTGGCCTTGCAGTTCACCAGTTCGGTGGTCTTGGCGCGCCTGCTGACTCCTTATGAGATGGGCATTTATGCGGTTTCGGCGGCCACCGTCGGTGTGCTGGCGGTGGTGCAGGCATTTGGTCTGCAGGCACTGATCGTCCGTGAAGAATTTCTAACGACTGAGATCACGGCAACGGCATTTACCCTCAACCTGTTTATTGCGCTCGGGCTTTCGGCGGCCATCGCTTCGCTCAGTGTTGCCGGCGGAGCCTTCCTGCATGATGCTGCGGTGCAAAGGGTACTGTTGGTCCTTTCGATCAATCCACTCTTCAGCATCTTCGATCTGCTGCCGACAGCGAATTTGGAGAGGCGCGGAAAGTTCCGAACGATGTCTTTAGTGACGACTACGAGCGGAATCGCGGGAACGATTCTGACGATTGTGCTGGCGTTCAAGGGCTTCAAATACATGAGCCTCGTGTATTCGGGGATTGTCAGCGCAGCAATCAGCACCATCCTGATGAACATTGCAGGACGGCAACATGTAAGTTTTCGAATGGGCTTGAAAGCGTGGCGCCGCGTCGCGAACTTTGGGCTCCAGATGCTGGCCGTATCGGGAGTCAATTCCATTTCAACGCGCTTGTCCGACGTGTTGCTGGGCCGATTGCAAGGTTTGAGCGCACTTGGTATTTACAACCGCGCGGGTAGCTTGAACGGGCTTATCTGGAGCAATGTGCATCTGGTCGCGGGACGGGTGGTTTTCGTGGACTATGCCGAATTGAATCGGCAGAAGGTCTCGTTGCGTGGGCGCTATTTGCGGACGGTTGAGATCATTACAGCGCTACTATGGCCAGCGTTCGGTGGATTTGCGATTCTTTCGGGCCCGTTCATCCTGATGGTTTACGGAGCGAAGTGGCTGCCGGCAACTGTGCCGCTGGCGTTTCTCGCGATTGCCTCCATGATCCAGGTGTCGATCACGATGACATGGGAACTGTTTGCCGCTACAGGCCAGTTGAAGGCCCAAACAAGAATCGAATTTGTGCGGGCGGGAGTTGCGCTCGCCTGCTTTGGAGCGGGATGCCTTATCAGCATGACGGTGGCAGCTGCGGCGCGAATCGTCGACGCAGCGTTTGCCGTGTTTCTCTACCGCAAACATCTGGACCGCATGACCGATACAGCTCTGGCGGATTTTCTTCCAATCTACAGGCAAAGCGCAATCTTGACCCTGCTGGCGTTGATTCCCCCTGCGGCGCTGATGGCCACGTTTCGCATGTCGGCACGAACCCCGATGATGCTGGTGATTGGATCGGTGGTGTTGGGAATCGCGCTCTGGGCGGCTGGGCTTAGCTACTTCAAACACCCGCTGATGCACGAAGCCAAGCTCTCAATGGAACGCTTTGCGCGTAATCGCCGGGTAAACTCCAATGTCTGACCCGCCGGGCTTCCGGGAATTAGCTCCTGATGCCATCGGAAATCAGCGCCGCAGCAACTGCAACCTGGCCATAACTCAGACCACCATCTCCCGGGCTATTCCGCATCGGCAGATACGTTTCCATTCCCGCCTCGCGCAATCGTAGACAAACAATCTTCGTCAGCAGTCGATTATGAAATACCCCACCGCTCAAACAGACCGCGCGAATTCCGGTCCGGTCGCGGGCCTCAATCACCGCTCGCGCATACGCATTCGCGATCCCCACATGAAACCTTACGCTGATCGTCTCTCGCGCCACGCCACCCCGCAGATCCCCCAGCAACTCGTTCCACAGCGCTGCCGGATTCAAAACCAAGGGTGACTCACCTTCGAAGCGCACCTCATAACTCCTTTCAGAGTTTTCCCAATCCCCTCTCGCAGCCCCCTCCAGCTCAATCGCCGCCTGTGCTTCATAGTCCACGCGATCCCGTCCGAGGATCAGCGCCGCAGCCGCATCAAACATGCGCCCGCAACTAGACGTCAGCGGTGAGTTCACTCCACGCTCGATCATCCGCGCCAGCAGCCGCGCATCGTTCTCGCTCACCTTCAGTCGCGCCAGCACCTCCGCGTCAAACACGCCCTCCCCCATCGCCGCATAGAGATGTCCAAACGCCATACGCCAGGGCTGCCGCACCGCTGCCTCCGCTCCCGCCATCGCCACATACTTCAAATGCGCAAACCGCTCGAAGCTCGTGAGCGTCGCAATCAACACCTCTCCACCCCACACACATCCATCGACGCCGTATCCAGTGCCGTCCAGCGCCAGCCCGATCACCGGACCCCGCAACCCGTGCTCCGCCATGCATCCCGCAACATGCGCATGATGGTGTTGAACCGCAATCTTCGGTTGACTCTGGCGCAGCGCCCACGCAGTCGACGCATATCCCGGATGCAAATCATGCACCACATACTCCGGCGTTACCTGGAAGATCCTCTCAAAGTGCTCCAGCGCCTCACTAAAAAACTCCAGTGACGACACCGACTCCAGATCCCCCAGGTGCTGACTCTGATACCCATGCCTCCCACTCGCCAGCGTGAATACACTCTTCAGATGCCCACCCACCGCCAGCAGCGGAGGCGTCTCCTGCAGCAGCCGCACCGGCAGCGGGACATGCCCGCGCGACCTCCGAACAAACTGCGGGCTCCCCTCCACTACCTCCATCACCGAGTCATCTGCACGCTGCAAAATCTCGCGATCATGCACCAGGAACGCATCCGCAATCCCGCCTAACCGTTCCACGGCCTCATCGTTCGCAATCACGATTGGCTCTTCACTCAAGTTCGCGCTCGTCATCACCAGGGCTCGCAATCCCTCATCCTGCAGCAGCAGATGATGCAGCGGCGCATACGGCAGGAACACTCCCAACCACGGCACGCCCGGCGCCACATCCGCCGCCAGCGCATGCGCCGTCACTGCCCTCAGCAAGACAATTGGCCTCGCCGTACTCATGAGCAGCGCCGCCTCGGGTTCGCTCACCTCGCACAGCCGTCGCACCGCCTCCACATCCTGCACCATGACCGCGAGCGGCTTTCCGAACCGATGCTTCCGCTCGCGCAGCCGTCTTACCGCCTGCGGATCCGTCGCGTCCACCACCAGGTGAAATCCACCAATCCCCTTCACCGCAACAATCTTTCCCGCACGCAACAGCTCCCGCACCGCGAGCAGCGGCTCCTTTGCGTCAACTGCGGCACCCTCTGCATCGAGCAGTGTCAGGCGCGGTCCGCAATCCCAACAAGCATTGGGCTGCGCGTGAAAGCGTCGATTGAGCGGATCGTCGTACTCCGCCTGGCACGCCGAGCACATCGTGAATCGAGCCATCGACGTCTGCGGCCGATCATAGGGAATGCTTCGCGTAATCGTGAAGCGTGGCCCGCAATGCGTGCAATTGATAAATGGATACCCAAAGCGCCGGTTCTCCGGATCAGACATCTCTCGCAAACAATCCGAACACGTTGCTGCATCGGCTGGAATCTGTGTATTCACCTGCCCAGTCGCATCGCTCGCAACAATCCGAAATCCCACCCCACCACGCGTCTCGATGTCCTCAACCACCACCGACTCAATCTGCGCGAGCGGTGGAATTTCTATCGGCAGCCTCCGCAGAAACTCCTCCACCTGCGCGCACTCTCCCTCGATCTCCACCACCACCCCACCGGTCCCGTTCGCCACTTCCCCACCGAGTTGCAGTTCTGCCGCCAGGCAATAGAGAAAAGGACGAAACCCTACCCCCTGCACGACCCCAGCGATCTTCACCCGCCGACGAACCATCCTGTGATTATCCGCCTTAGCCTCTAACGCCGTACCTTGCACACGCCCTGCCAGCCCGCTAACAGATCCGCGGCAATTGATCGCCCGCCAGCATGTCCACAATCCGGTCCGTACCAAAGGTCGTCCGCATCACCACGCAGCCTCGCCTACTCGACGTCACCGTTCCAATCATCTGCGCGCCCACTCCGGTATCTACCGTCCGCATCGCCGCCAGCGCAGCCTCCGCATCCTCCGGCGCCGCGAACGCAATCAGCTTACCCTCGTTGGCCACGTACATCGGGTCCAGCCCAAACAGTTCGCAGATCCCGCGCACCGGCTCGCTCACCGGGATCTTGCGCTCCTCCAGTGCAATCCCCACCTGCGCGGACGCGGCAATCTCATTCAGCGCACTCGACAAACCACCGCGCGTCAGATCCCGCATCGTCCTCAACCCCGGAGCCGCCTTCACCAGCGCGCGGCAAAGCTCCGTCAGCGGCGCCGAATCGCTCTTCAAATCGCCCGACACCCCAAGCCCCTCACGCTGCGCCAAAATTGTCACTCCATGCTCGCCGATTGGCCCACTTAACAGAATCCGATCTCCAGCACGAACATACTGCGGCCCCAGCATCACGCCCTCCGGGATCACTCCAATGCCAGCCGTCGTGATAAAGATCTGGTCCCCGCTGCCTTTCTCGACTACCTTCGTATCGCCGGTAACGATGCTGACGCCCGCGCGCCGAGCCGCCGCCGCCATCTGCTCCACCACGCGGCGCAATGTTTCCAACGGCAATCCCTCTTCGAGGATGAACGCCGCACTCAAATATTGCGGCTCCGCTCCACCCACCGCCAGATCATTCACCGTTCCATACACCGCCAGTTCGCCAATGCTTCCACCTGGAAAGAACAGCGGCTTCACCACGTAGGAGTCGGTTGAGAATGCGACGCGCCCCGGCGCGAGCCGAACCGCAGCCTGATCGTTCAACTCATTCAGCACTGGATTTCCAAATGCCGGCAAAAAAATATCCCGCATCAGCGCTGCCGACAATCGACCTCCGCTGCCATGGCCCAGCACGATGTGCGACTTCACCGCCAGCGGCAGCGGGCAGGCAATCGCCGGCATCTCGCTCGTACTCATACGCTCTCCCCAGCCGCCACGCACACGTCTTTACGCTCATCCTCACTATGTCGCCTATACAAGTAGTACGCCGCGCAAGCACCCTCAGACGACACCATCGGCGCCCCCAGCGGCGACTCCGGCGTACACCGCGTTCCAAACGCCGAGCACCGCTTCGGCTTCGCCAGACCCTGTAGGATCATCGCGCTGATGCACTCCTTCGGCTCTGCCACCGAAATATCTTCCAGCCCAAACCGCAGCTCCGCATCGAACTCCCGATACGCTGCGCTGAGCCGCAACCCACTCGCCGCCACCTCGCCCAACCCGCGCCACTTGCGATCGCAAACCTCGTACACCTCGAACAGAAGTTCGCGCGCCCGCCGGTTCCCGTCCTCGCGCACACTCCGGCGATACTGGTTCTCCATCTCGAAGCGTCCCTCTTCCAGCTGAGCCGCCAGCATCACAATCGCTTCCATCAGATCCACCGGCTCGAACCCGCCAATCACAATTGGCACTTTGTACTTCGCTGCCAACCGCTCATACGCCCCTGTTCCCATGATCGTGCATACATGCCCCGGCGCTATCAAACCCTGCACGCGGTTGTGGGGCGACGACAGCAACATCTCTACGGCCGGCGGCACCAGCACATGGGACGAGAGCAGCGAAAGATTCTTTATCCCCTGCCGCCGTGCCTGCCACGCCACCATTGCATTGGCCGGCGCCGTGGTCTCAAACCCTACCCCAAAGAACACCACCTCGCGCGTTGGGTTCTCCAGCGCAATCCTCACGCTCTCGGTCGGCGAATAGACCATCCGCACATCGCCGCCCAGCGCCTTCACCTGCAGCAGGTCGCTCTCCGACCCCGGCACCCGCATCATGTCCCCATACGAAACCAGGATCGTGTTCGGCCGCCGTGCCAGCGCAATCGCCTTGTCGATAATCTCCACCGGCGTCACGCACACCGGGCACCCCGGCCCGTGCACCATCTCCATATCCGCGGGCAGCAGTTCGTCGATACCATACCGCACCAGCGTGTGAGTCTGTCCGCCGCACACTTCCATCAGTACCCAGGGGCGCGTAGCGATCTGCTTCAGTCGCGCCAACTGCGACCGAAACAGCTTCTCATCGCGATACTCGTCCAGGTACTTCATAGCGGCTCTCCGCTCACTCGGCGCGGCGCGAAATCATCACCCCGAGGCGAAGCATCAGCGGCCGGCGCCGGGCCATCCTCCGGGAACGCTGTCAACTCGCCCTCAAGCATTCCCGCCAGTTCCATGTACTCGTAGGACTTCCGTGCTTCTTCCTCATCCACCAGTGAGATCGCATACCCTACATGCACCAAGAGGTACTCTCCTGCCTTCGCCTCAGGCAGAAGATCCAGGCACACCTCGCGCACGATGCCGCCGAACTGGACCTTACCCACCAGCACGCCGCCAACATCGTTTCTGTCCAGGAGCTTTCCTGGCACTGAAAGACACATCGCAATCGCCTCGCCTTCCCTGTCGTCGACGGACTCCACCGCCCGGCCCTTCTACGTCACTCCATTCTTGCTTACTGGAATCCTTCGTCCTGTGATTCAACGCACAGCACA
>JBEKFF010000009.1:0-35433 GCA_050013455.1 Acidobacteriaceae bacterium
GTCCCGATGGTACGCACCCTCGCCGCCACGGGACACGTCGCGTATACCGGTTGGGCGGCTGGCATGCTCGGCTGGCAGCTCTATCTCGCCACTGCCCTCATCAAGCTCTTTGGCTTCTCCTTCACTGCCGTCCGCAGCAGTACCTTGTTGGTCGCCATGGCACTCGCCTTCGCTTTCCAGCGCAGCCTCGTCCGCGCCGGAATTTCCGAGCGCAACGCCACATTCGGCACCCTCGCCCTCGTTCTGTCTCCCCTCTACCTCATGCTTTCAGTCACCTTCATGAGCGACATCTTCGGCCTCTTCGCCATCGCCCTCTGTCTCTACGGATGTCTCCGCGCCCTGCAGTCCCGCACCGATGGCGCCACCATTGCCTGGCTCTGCCTTGCCGTCGCCACCAACGCGGTCTTCGGAACCTCCCGCCAGATCGCTTGGCTTGGCATCCTGGTCATGCTTCCCTCAACTCTCTGGCTGCTCCGCGGCCGCCGCCGCGTCCTCGTCGCGGGATCCGCCGCCACCCTCGCAGGCGTGATCTTCCTCCTCGCCTGCCTGCACTGGCTCAGCCACCAGCCGTACATCTTTCCGGAACACCTGGACCTCAAGACCTTCTCTCCCGTCCACTTTCTCGCTCAGCTGACCTACTTCTTGCTTGACGCTCCCTTTCTGGTCCTTCCTGTCCTTGCCTTATTCCTTCCCAACCTACGCAAGGCTCGCCTCAGTCTCCTCCTCCCGCTCTGCGCTCTCCTGCTCGCCTACGTGGTGGTGGCGCTCTATCCCAGTCACCTCCGCGGCCACTTTCTCCTTGGTCCCGTAGGCGAGTGCAGCAATCCCAACGCCACCTTCGCCTTCCCCATCCTTCAAGGAATGTCGCCCCAATTCCTTCCGCGCAGCATCCAGGCGATCTTGCCCTTCCTCGCCTTCGGGGGCCTGCTCGGCCTCTTCACCCTGCTTCGCCGCTCGCCCAGCGAGCCGTCCCCGGCAGATGGCCCCCCCCCACCCTCGTGGCAGCAGTTGCGCATCCTGCTCATCCCTTTCTCCATCGCCTACACCTTCTTGATCTGTGAGCGAGGTGCCACCTTCGCATTCCACGACCGCTATCTCCTCGGCCTGCTGCTCGTCGCCATCCTCTGCCTGGTCCGCCGCTACCAGGAGCACGCCCCCCACCACCTCCCAGTCGCCTCCGTCCTCCTCCTCGCGTTCATGGCAATCTACAGCATCGCCGCCAACCACCAGATGTTCGCGTTCTATCGCGCGCGTGCCACACTTGCCTCCGAACTTGTTGCCGCTGGCGTGCCGCTCACCGCCGTCGACAATGGTTGGGAGTACAACCTGGGCGTTGAGCTACAGCATGCCAACCACATCAACGCTCCATTCATCGAGTGGCCTCTTCACGCCTATGTCCCTTCGCCTCCGCCTCCGCCCGGCCCCTGCACCATGAACCTCTGGGACTCCACCCCCCACATCCGCCCGGCCTACGGCGTCTCCTTCGATCCGAATGCCTGCTACGGCCCCGCCCCCTTCGCGCCCGTCCATTACTCCCGCTGGCCCTACCGCACTCCGGGCACCCTCTACGTCGTCCGCTATCTCCCGCCCTCTGCCCCCTGAGCCCGCCCGCCACACCTTGTATCCTGAACAGACGATGGTTGCAACCCGCCGGACACCCTCAACGACCGCTGCACCCCAGCGTTACCTCTGCGTCCACGGCCACTTCTACCAGCCGCCGCGCGAGAACCCCTGGCTTGAAACCGTCGAGCTCCAGGAATCCGCCGCCCCCTACCACGACTGGAACGAACGCATCACCTCCGAGTGCTATGCCCCCAACGGCGCCTCCCGCATCGTCAACGACGAGCACCAGATCATCCGCATCGTCAACAACTACGCGCGCATGAGCTTCAACTTCGGCCCTACTCTCCTCAGCTGGCTCGAAGACTTCGCTCCCCGCACCTACCGCATGATTCAGGACGCAGACCAGGCCAGCGCCAGCCTCTACTCCAACCACGGCTCCGCGCTCGCACAGGTCTACAACCACATCATCATGCCGCTCGCCTCAGAGCGCGACGCCCGCACCCAGATCCGCTGGGGCATTGCCGACTTCGAGCACCGCTTCGGCCGCAAGCCCGAAGGCATGTGGCTCGCCGAGACTGCCGTCTCCCGCTCCGTCCTCGATCTCCTCGCCCAGGAACGGATCCAGTTCACCGTCCTCGCTCCCCACCAGGCCGCCCGCGTCCGCAAGCTCTCCAACATCTCCCCAACAGAACCGGGTGCCCCGTCTTCGACGACGGCGCCATCGTCGGCTAAGGCGGGAGAAGTCGCCACGGATGCCGAGTGGATCGAAACTCCCGACGCGACAGTCGACCCCACCCAACCCTACCTCGTCAAGCTCGACAATGGCCGCTCCATCGCCGTCTTCTTCTACGACGGGCCGCCCTCCCGTGCCATCGCCTTCGAAGGTCTCCTCAACGACGGCGAAACCTTTGCCCGCCGTCTCCTCTCCAACTTCAACCCCGACAAGCCAGCCTCCGAACCCCAGCTCGTCCACGTTGCCACCGACGGCGAATCCTACGGCCACCACCACAAACACGGCGAGATGGCCCTCAGCTACGCCCTCAACTACATCAAGGACAACAACCTCGCGCGCCTCACCAACTACGGCGAGTTCCTCGATAAATTTCCTCCCACGTGGGAGGCCGAAGTCGTCGACAACACTTCCTGGTCCTGCGCCCACGGCATCGAGCGTTGGCGTTCCGACTGCGGCTGCAGTAGTCGCTCCGACTGGAATCAGCGCTGGCGCGCGCCCCTTCGCGAGGCCCTCGATCTCCTTCGCGATCGCACCGCGCCCCTCGCCGAAGCAGTGGCGAAGCCACTGCTCAAAGATCTCTGGGCCGCTCGCGACGCCTACATCCACGTCATCCTCGATCGCTCCTCCGACAACCTCGACCGCTTCTTCGCCGCCCACGCCACACGCACCCTCACCACCGCCGAACGCATCACCGTCTTCGAGCTCCTCGAACTCCAACGCCACGCCCAGCTCATGTACACCTCCTGCGGATGGTTCTTCGACGACATCTCCGGCATTGAGACCGTGCAGATCATCGCCTATGCCGGACGCGTCATCCAGCTTGCCAGTAAGCTCTTCACCGACCCCGCACTCTTCACAACCGCCGACCTTTCCATCCGCTCAGCGTACGAGCTCGAACCCGATTTCCTCGAGATTCTCGCCCGCGCCGAGAGCAACGACCCCGACGCAGGCACCGGTGCCGACGTCTACCGCCGCTTCGTCAACGCCGGCCGCCTCGACCTCGAAAGCGTCGGCGCGCATTACGCCATCAGCTCCATGTTCCGCAGCTATCCCGACGCCGGCAACATCTTCTGCTTCGACGTCAAACGCCACTCGTACGACCTCCTTTCCTCCGGCCGCGGCCGCTTTGCCGTCGGCCGCGCCACCCTCTGCTCCCGCATCACCGAGGAGTGCGAGGACATATGCTTCGTCGTCCTTCACCTCGGCGACCAGAACCTCTCCGCCGCCGTCAAACGCTACACCCCGCAGGACGCATCCGCGTGGGAAACCTTCATCACCAACGCCCGCAACTCCATCCGCCACGCCAATCTTCCCGAGCTCATTCGCTTCATCGACGGCTACTTCGACAGCACCCTCTACTCCCTGACCTCGCTCTTCGCCGACGAGCAGCACCGCATCCTCCAGAACATCCTCAACCAAACGCTCTCCGAAGTCGAAGGCTCGCTCATCCGCATCTACAACGAGCACGCCACCCTGCTCGACTTCCTCGGCGACGCCAACGTCGCTGCACCCCCCGCGCTCGCCCTCACCGCCGGCTTCGCCATCAACGCCAGCCTGCGCCGCGCCCTCGAAGCCGACACCTTCGACTCCGCCGAGATCACCCGCCTGCTGCGCCGCGCCGAAGTCGATCACGTTACCCTCGACAACGATCTCCTCAGCTACACCGCCGACAAGCGCATGAAGCGCGCCATGGTTCGCCTCGAAGCCGCCGCCGAACAACAGGCCCCGCAGAACCTCTCCACTCTCAACGAAACCCTCGCCATCGCCGAGTCCCTCCGCACCCTCCCCATGGAGGTCAACCTCTGGCAGGCGCAGAATATCTGGAACGACCTCCTCCGCCGCTCCGACGCCACTTACTGGTCACGCGAGTGGCGCGAAGGCTTTCGCAAAGTGGGCCTCGCTCTCTACATCTCCGTCGACGATCTGGTAGTCGACCTAAGCGTCCGCACCCTGTAGAAAATCATCGCGCGCCACCCCTCAGAGATCCATCGCCGCTGTTTTGCCCATGTTTTTCTTTCTGGCATTCGCTCTGGGAATCTGCTTCTTCTTTGCCCTTGCCTTTGTCGGTTACGACGTACTAGCCTGCGCGTCAGCATCAGAACAATCCCCATCCCCATCCCATGCGACCCACTGACGACACTCCCCGCCCCGCGGTCCTCAAATGGCTCCTCAACGCCGACCCCGCCATCCGCTGGCAGGTCATGCGCGACCTTACCGACGCATCCCCGGCCGCTATCGCCGCCGAACGCGCGCGCGTCGCCACCGAAGGCTGGGGCGCCCAACTTCTCGCGCGCCAATCTCCTGACGGCACCTGGCCCGAAGGCCAGTGGGACCTCGTCACCCTCTGGAGCCTCATCGTTCTCAAAGATCTCGGCCTCGACCCCACCAGTCCGCAAGCCCGCACCATGATCGATCGCGTCCAAAAGCACCTGGTCTTCAAGCCGCTCGACAACCGCCCCTTCCTTCACGGCGAAACCGAGCCCTGCATCAATGGCCGCATCCTCGCCATCGGCGCTTGGTTGAACCAGCCCAACGACCCGCTCGCCCCGCAGCTTCTCACCGAACAACTCCCCGACGGCGGCTGGAACTGCGAAGCTCCCAAAAGTCAGCGCTCCTCCTTCCACACCACGCTGTGTGTCCTCGAAGGACTCCTCGACAATGAGCGAGCCGGCCGCAACTCCACCACCCTCACCCGCGCCCGCCAGCGTGCCGAAACCTATCTGCTCGAACGCCACCTCTTCCGTTCCCTCCGCACCGGAAACATTATCGACAAACGCTGGCTGCGCTTCGCCTACCCACCGTTCTGGCACTACGACGTCCTGCGCGCCCTCGACTATTTCCGCAACGCCTACCCCAACCCCGACGACCGCATCCTGAACCCGGTTCAGGATGCCATCAACGTCGTCCGCCAACGCCGCCACCAGAACGGCCGCTGGCCCCTCAACCTCCTCCACCCCGAACACATCCCCGTGCAGATGGAAACTGCCGCCGGCAGCGCCAGCCGCTGGAACACCCTTCGCGCCCTCCGCGTCCTGCGCTGGCATAACAACGCAACCACCTAGTCCGCGCCAGGCCCGCTACTGCGCCGGCTTCTCCAACCTCTCACCCAGCGCAACCGGCGTCCCAAAATCCGGAACCCCGTCCTTCCCCCACGTGAACTTCTGAACCCGCGGCGACCGCATCCCGCCGCATCCCATCCCCGGACCCGGATTCGCGTGATAAATAATCCAGTCCTGCTTTCCATCCGGCGACTTGAAGAACCCGTTATGCCCCGGCGAGTACGCATGCGCCTTCGCGTCCGTGCTTAGCAGCGGATGATCGATCTTCGTCCAACTCTTCACATCCAGCGGATCCGCATGACTATCCGCCTGCAGCGCTCCCAGCGAGTAAAAATCCGTCCAGCATCCTGACGCCGAGTACACAATAAAGATCTTCTTCCCATGCGCCAGAAACTCCGGCCCCTCGTTCACATTCACATGCCGCCCCGGCAGGTCACCATGTTTCTCCCAGTCATACGTTGGCTGCGAGATCGACGTGCGCGGTGAATCAATCGTCCACGGATCCTTCATGTGCGCAATGAACAAGTCCTGCTCGCCATCCGTCGACCCCTTCCACCCCGACCACACCAAATAGTGCTGCCCCCGCAACTCGAACATCGTCGCATCGATCGCCCACCGATCCGTCGCATCGCTCACCTTGCCGTCCAGCTTCCACTTCCCTTGCATCGGATCGTCGTTGTCGTTCTCCACCACGAAGATTCTGTGCCCCGAATTCTCCCCCGCGTCCGCCGCAAAATAAATGAACCACTTCTTCCCCCACCGATGCAGCTCCGGAGCCCACACCTCCTTCGACCACGCATGCCCCGGCTCCGGCGTCCACACCGTCTTCACCTCCGCGTGGCGCAGGTCGGTAATATCCGCCGTCTTGCGTAGCACCAGGTCAGTTCCCTCAGAATTCGAGTAGTAGTAGAACCCCTTCCAATACACCACCCACGGATCAGGCCCTCGCTCCAGCACCGGATTCGTAAACGTGTCCGCCTCCGTCGCACTCCCCGCTGCACCTGTCTGCGCCACACTAAATGATGCACCGCCCAACACCACCGCCAACACCATCCATCCCATCTTCATCAGGCTCAAATCTCCTCAAGCCATTCTAAGGACATCCACCGCTGCGAGAGCGCACCACTCAATTTCCAATCTTCCCCGCCCCGGGCCATACCGGGCTGGCCAGACGAATGTTCATCACCGGCCCCTCCGCGTACATCGGTCCCTGCTCTCGAGCGAACGTAGGTGCCACTCCACGAATCACCCAAATCTGGATATTCGGCGGCGCCTTCCCCACCAGCGGCGCAATCAACCCAATGGCTCCGCCCAGCACGATCTTGATCTCGTAATGGGTCGCCTTCGTCGCGACATCGACGACCGAACAGCTCTCTTCGCCAAGATTTGTGATCACCAGCTTCACCACCCGCGGCTTCGGCGCCATCACCACCATCTCCACCGTCGTCCCCTGCTGCGCCGCCTGCATGTTCTCCACCACTACCGGAATCAGCCCGTTCGCCAGGTCCTCCGGCAGCGTCATGTGCTGGCTCGACTCCGTCGCCTTCCCGTCTTTGTCGGCCGTCCGCACCGTTACCATGCCGCTCGCTGTATCGATCAACACATCCATCGGATGAGGAAACGATGGCCCCTTCTGCACATGCCGATCGCTGATCAAATGAAACGTCCGATGCTGCGTGTAAACCGTCGTCTCATCGTCCACTGATCCGTCCTTGAAGTGGAAGATCGTCTCCGCCGTAATCCGGTCGCCACGCACAGACTGCAGGCTGTCTCCCGAAGCCACCACGTTCCCGCCCTCCGAGCGCAACTCCAGAAAGCCATGAAAGCTCCCCTGCACATACCGCACCGGCATCGCATCCGCCTGCGCCCTCGGAGTCGACGCGCACACCACCAGCGCGATCAACGACCAGCACTTCAAACCTTGAGCGGAAAAGTGTACGCGCAGCCCAAGCCCGCGCAGGCCTTGTTCAGACAAGCGGTTCATAGTATCTCCATATGCAAAGTCGAGGCCTCCCAGGTAACTCGATCGCCTACCAGAGATGTTTTCCACCGCCTGGGGTCTCAAGGTAGATGGGAGTCGCGACCTCATGAGTTGCACCCTTCACCGCTTTCCCACCAAACAGTCACCCGTTCCGAAGCTATACTCCCCCTGATGAACACTCGAAACCGCGCAGCAATCTTGATGGCGATCACGTTCGCCCTAATGGTTCCCTATCTGGGTTTCGCGATCTACTATTCGCAGCGGTTCCCTTCAAACCAAATGCCCGACTGGCTTACCAACACTCTCATCATTTGGTTCACCACGAACTTCCTGATCCTGATGCTTTTCGCGAAATTTATCTTCAAAAAACAAGTTGCGGATGTGCAAATTGATAGTGGCGCATTGGCAAAATCGCGCACCATCAGTGCGCGTCTTGTGATCCTGTGGTCCGGATTCTTCGTCTATGGAGTGGTAGAAACGGTCCGCGGCAAGTATCCTCTTAGCCGCGCGATCCCGGCCGGTGCCTTCCTCTTGGTCTTCATCGGGATCTTTGGCTGGAGTCTCTTCCGTTCGCGGCAAACAAAGTGATCACCCGGTGAATCTCTTGTCGGATCCCGCTTCGAACAAATCGGTAACCTTGGGTCGCCACGTCTTCGGACTCGGCATCATGGCCATCGGCCTGGCCGGCCTGGTCTGGGGCGACTTCATCACCGGTCAAACCGTACCCAACGACTTCCCCCACCGCATCGCCCTGGCCTACACCGCCGCTGCCTTCCTTCTCTGCACCGGGATCATCATGCAGTGGCGCCGCTCTGCAGCGTTCAGCGCCGCGGCCCTCGCTGCGTACTACCTCTTCATCGTCATCATCGTCATGAACGGCCCCGTGCTACTCGCCCACTACAACGAGTACGGCACCTATGAAAGCCTCGCCGAACAGTTCGCTATCACCGCTGCCGCCCTTATCGTCTACGCCGCGACTGCCCGTATCCCTCCGTCACTTGCCACACGCCTTACGCTCCTCAGCCGGCGAATCTTCGGCCTTTGCGCACTCGTATGGGGCGGCGCCCACTTCGTCTACATGAACCTCACCGCCCCACTCGTTCCCAAATGGCTGCCCCCGTCGCAGGTGTTTTGGGGCTACCTCACCGGAGCAGCTTTCCTCGCCGCAGGCCTTGCCATCCTTTCGCGCCTCCAGGCCCGCCTCGCCGCCATCCTCCTCACCGCCATGATCGCGACCTTCACCCTCCTGGTCCACGTCCGCATCTTGTTCGCCGATCACAAAATCCAGTTCAATTGGACAGAACTCGCCGTCAACCTCGCCATCCTCGGCGCCGCCTGGGTGGTAGCAGACTCCTTAGCCCCATCGGCCCCATCGGCGCAATCCAGATAACCATCCGCCGCCGGCCCTTCAGGACCGCAGACGCTGTCAAGCCGCTCGCTCTCCCCACTACCCGTAATCTAATGAAAATGAGCCAGATAAAACCCTTCGGAACTAGACATAGTTGCCCTGTCCAACTCCCGATCCTGGACAAGGCGACTCTACCAAAAGATCAAGCAGAATACTCCCCACCTAACACATCATTTCCATTTTGGACCTTTAGCCTAAATAGGTTACGGGCGTGACCGCCATCACAAGGCTTTCTATATTCCCCATGTAGATTGAAGCTACAGACGGGCTGCCCAGAGTTCTATATGCCCAAAGTCGATGCCGTCGCCAGCACGTGGGGCGGCATAACTTTTCCCCGAACATCTCCCAAACCCACAGATTACTTCCCCCGCGAGGTCAGACCGCCATAACTCAGGCGTTAACTGGCGCGACAGGAACACTTTAGGCAAAAAAGTACCCCGAGGGGAGGGCGTCCCTGCCAGAACCCTTCCGACCCTAGGTCGCCTCGGACATACCCGCCAGCCGAATAAGAGCCTATAGTCCAGCGCAGAGCGCCGCGTAGAACCAAGCGCGGATGAAATGCCGTCCCGCCATCGGGACGGCATCACATCCGTCGCTCCGGGACATCGCTCTATCCCCTCCAAAACGTGATTACCAAGCCACCGGCCACGATCAGGCTTCCCCCTACCCAAATCGGAGCGGTCGGCGATTGTTGAAACCGCACCTTCGCCACCACCTGCGCCACCACGAAGAACAGCGCCACATACGCTCCCAGCAGCTTGCCAAAGTCCCACTGCGGCAGGTTCACGCTCCACCCATACAAACCCAACACCGCAATCCCCAATGCAAACCACATCGCTCGCTGCGCACCCGACGAGCGATACAGTCCCGACTGGAAGAACGAATCTCCCAGCACCTCCAACGATGCCGCCACCACCAGCACCACAAACGCTCCCAACGGCGAAGACACTATTTGATTCAGCACGCTCTTCATCTCACCTCTCCTGACGCGTAAACATTCTGGAATGTGTCCGAGTCTACTAGACCGTATCGTCCGCGCCTCAACCCAGCAAGCACCCAGTCACAACACCCTGCCCCTGATCGCACCTGCGTTACAAATACAGATAGACTGGTGACTCACACCAATCCAAACCCAAGCCAGGGAACTATCCGTGAGCCAGAGGAGCTGTCCTTGATTTTGATCGGCAATCTATTAATCGTCTCCGGTTGGTTGCTAGTCCTGGCGTCACTCTTCCTGCTCGCCGGCTTTGGGGAACGCTTCACCTTCGTCGTCGCCGGCCTGCTTGTCGAACTCCTCGGCCTCACCCTCACCGCTCTCCGCTATCGCTCCCTGCAAAGAGGCCCCGAATGACCCCTGACCTCTGCCTCCTCTGCATCATCCTCATCCCGCTCGCCGCCACTGGCCTTGCCCTCATCCATCAGGGCCTCGGTCGCTCCCGCAGCGCGGCGCACGCGATGCTCGCGACCCTCTGCTCGCTGGCCATCGCCGCGATCGTCTTCGTCCTGATCGGATCCTCCTGGATGGGCTTCGCCGGAGGCCTCACCCACACCCTCCACCTCGCCGGCAAATCCATCGACTGGCTAGGCGCCGAGCCACTCTTCGCGACCAGCTTGACCCCCAACCTCACTCACGGCCTCTACCCGGCATTCGTGCTCGCGTTTGGCATCTTCGCCGCAGGCCTCGCCTCCCTCATCCCGATCAGCGCGGGCACTGACCGCTGGCGTCTCGCCGCAATCTGCGCCGCGAGCGCGCTCTTCGCCGCCGTCGTCTTCCCCCTATTCGCCCACTGGGTCTGGAGCAACGGCTGGCTCGCCCAACTCACCCCGCTCTTCGGCCTCCCAGCCTTCACCGACCTCGGCGGAGCCGCGGTCCTCAACGTCCTCGGCGGTCTCGCCGCTCTCTCCGTCGCCTGGATCCTCGGCCCGCGCCAAGGCAAGTATGCCGACCGTATCGCCATCGCCATCCCCGGACACAACATCGTGCAAGTCCTCTTCGGCTGCATCGTTGCCCTCATCGGCTGGATCGGTCTCGACTGCGCCGCAGCCATCCTCTTCTACCGCATCACCTATCCCGAGATCCTTCTCACCGTCATCAATGCCGTACTCTCCGCCTCCACCGGCTGCCTGGCCGCGGTCGTCACCACCCAACTCCGCTACCGCAAGCCCGACGCCTCCCTCAGCGCCAATGGCTGGATCGCCGGCCTAGTCGCCGGTTCTGCCGGCTGCGGACTTGTCTCCCCCCTCGCGACCATCTTCATCGGTCTCATCGCCGGAGCCCTCGTCACCCTGCTCGTCGAAACCCTCGAGCTGCGCCTCTTCATCGACGACCCCGGCGGCGCCATCTCTGTTCACCTCGGCGCCGGCCTCTGGGGCCTTCTCGCCTTCGGTCTTTTCGCCCCCACCACTGGCTCGCGTCCAGCCCTCATCCTCACGCAGCTCATTGGAATCGCAACGCTGCTCGGCGTGATGTTTCCCCTCATCCACATCCTGCACCGGCTACTCAACAAGCTCATCCCCTTCCGCGTAGACGCCGACGGCGACTGGCAGGGTATGGACATCCGCGAGCTAGGCGCAGGCGCCTACCCAGAGTTCGTCGTCCACGCCGACGAGTTCGTCCCACGCTGACCACGTCTCCACCGTCCCGTCATCCCCTCATCAATGGTGCCGCGAAACCAGCAATAACAAACCAAATAACAGCACCGGTATCAGCGCCAGTCCCGCATACAAAAGCACTCGCCGCCGCTCTGGCGATCGCCGCGTCCTCCACTGCTCCGCATCCGGACGCGCAGCCACTCCCACCTCTTCCCGGTGCCGCAGATCGTGTGCCATCTCGCGCGCACTGGCATACCGATTCTTCGGCTCGCGTTCCATCGCGCGATACACAATCTCCTGCAACTGCGGCGAAATCGAGGGTTCCAGCTCTCTCGGTGGCACCGGCTGATTCAGCAGCCGGTCATTCATGACTGCAAATGGATTCGGCCCCGAAAACGGCACCACCCCTGTCAGCATCTCGTAAAGCATCACTCCCAACGCATAAATGTCACTGCGCGCATCGCCCCGCTTGCCTCGCACCTGCTCCGGCGAAATATAGTCGGGCGTCCCCATGCTCTGCGAAAAGTGGGCGAACGTAAGCCGCCGCGCACCGACGCTTGCAGCGATGCCGAAGTCGATCAGGTGAATCTCATCGTCATCGTCCACCATGATGTTCTCCGGCTTCAGATCACGATGCGCCACACCATTTTCGTGAACGTAATCCAGCGCCTCACAGATGCCGACCATCAGCTTCACCGCGCGTTCTACCGGCAGCTTCTTCTCCGCGTTCAACACCTGGCGCAGCAGCCGCCCATCCAGCCACTCCATCACCATGTAAACCTGCGTGCGCTCAGGGTTCGCAAACACTTTCATCACGCCAGGATGATCGATGCGTGTTCCAATCTCCTCCTCGCGCCGAAAGCGATCGAACATCGTCGGATCGCTCTCCACCTCGGGATGCGGCACCTTGATCGCAACCTGCAACCCACTCTTCAGATCTCGCGCGCGAAATACCGTCGCCATGCCGCTGGTCGCAACAACGTCCTCCAACTCATAGCCATCGAGTTTGTCGCCAGGACGGAGTGTGAGATTAGGCGCGATCATTTATAGCAACCTGTATGGCCGTCCGCGATAAAGCCCCATTCGTTCCACCGTCTTTACACGAATCAACTGCACGCTGACATTATCCTGGCCACCTGCCTCATTGGCCGCCGCCACCAGCGCATCCGCCGCTTTCTCCAGGTCGCTGTTGCGCAGAATAATCTGCAGGATCGCCGTGTCCGGCACGTATCCATACAGCCCATCCGTGCAAAGCAACAACACATCGCCCGGAAGAATATTTACCGTGATGGTATCCGCAGCTACAAACAACTCATTGCCCAAAGACCGCGTCAACACGTGGCGTCCATCGTGCGCCGCAGCCTCTTCCTTGGTGAGAATACCCAGCCTCACCTGCTCAGCCGCCATCGTATGATCACGCGTCAACTGCGTTCCATTGCCATTGCGAAATAAATAGCAGCGCGAATCACCGACATGCGAAACCACAGCCGAGTCGAACCGCAGCGCACACGCAACAAACGTCGTTCCCATCCGCGCACCCCGCAGCGCGGTCGCCAGCCCCGCGTCATACACCGCGGCATTGGCTTCCTGCACCAATCGCGGCAGCAGCGAAACGTGCATCACGCCTTTAGGAATCTTGCGGAACCCCTCCAGCGCCGTCATCAATGCAAGAGCTGAAGCAACCTCGCCCTGTTCATGGCCACCCATCCCATCGGCCACCGCAAAAAACCAACCCTGCGAATGCACCTGCGCCGGCCCCATGGGCAGCACATGCCCAATGGCATCCTCGTTGTTCGACCGCACCTTTCCCGGGTCGGTCCGTTCTGCGAACTCAAGATCGAGCATAAGAGAGTCTATGCGCCGGTCAGAATCAGGAAATCCAACCCCGCGCCATCAGTCTACGCCGAAGTCGGCCGCGATTCGATCAGCGCCGATTTCCCCGATGCTTTGCCGGCCGTGATGAAGTGGAAGCTGCCATAGATTCCCCATACTGCCGCAATCCCGAGCGCCAGCAGCGGTTCCATCTTCGTGCCGTAGCCCATGAACGGCCCCACAAGATAAAAGCCCATGCAAGCAAGATTGGCACACAACCCGAACAGCGGAATCGCCAGGTGCCGGACCACGTTGAACTTCGGATGCTTGTGATATGCAACCATGCACAGCGTGCAACTGAGGGCATACAGCAGAAACGTGCCAAAGTTGGAAGCCAACGTTACCGTCAGAAGACTGTTCGGCAGAGCGGCCATCCTTTCATGAGTCGTGTACCCGAAGCTTGAAAATACACCGTGTGGAATCGCCGCAAGCGCCGAAGCCGTCGGTGCTCCGCTATCGCCAAAAACAATCGCAACCGCCATGCACCCGATCACGGCCGAGATCGCAGCCAGAGTCCACACCGCCCGATGCGGCGTCAGGTTGTTCTTGTGCAGCAGGCCAAAGCGATTCGAAACCTCCTGGTCCTTGCCCATCGCATACGTCACGCGTGCGCCCGTGTTCATGCACGAGAGCGTCGTCCCGATCAACGCCAGGACCACGGTCGCCGCCTCCGCAAGCATGAACGTGCGCCCGTGCCCCTGCCCGAACAGCGCATCGCCAACCATCACCATCATGTCGCCAATCGGCGCCGCCGACCCCGTCGCGCTCTGCATCGTATATCCACTATTCAAAAAATAATTAGCAGCAAAATATTCGAAGCAATAGAAGACCACACCCTGCACCAGCAGCGACGTAATCACCGCGATCGGCACATCTCGCTTCGCATTCTTCGCCTCCCCTCCCATCGATGTCACCGACTCAAATCCCACCAGGATCAGAATTGCGACCGTCGCCTGGATGAACACCCAGCTCCAATGATGCGGGCTCACAACCGATTTCGCATTGCGATGGGTGAGAAAGTTCCCCGCCGCGTCGTGCTCCGGATAGCTGACGTGATACGGAACCGGCTTACCACTCGCATCCAACTGCGGTAGCGGCACACCATTCGCGTCGCGCACAATCGTGTCCGTAGAGACGCCGCCCACCATCGCCGTCGTGGTCTTGAACTCGTAGGTGTACGCTTCACCGCTAGTCGAATCAAATTGGAGAGCTACCGATCCCGGAGGATGATTCATCCTGTATCCCAGCGCCAGCACGCTGAAGATCATCAGTGCGGTGATCTGAATAACGTTGATGCCCAGGTTGATTGCCGTCGAAGCATTTGCCCCGCGATACGCGATATATGCCACGGCAAAGGAAAACACCACCGCCACGCTCATCATGAACAGCATCCCGGGATTCGACGCGCTCATGAAATTCGGATACAGCGTTCCCACCAGGTATCCGCATACGATACCCATCGTCCCCACCATTACTCCCGGATAGATCCAATAGTAGAGATGCGACGCCCACCCCACGATGAACTTCGAGATGCGCGCATACTTCCACGCGCGCTCACGGTTTAGAAACGCCTGCTCCGCAAAGTAATACGAGCTTCCGGTTCCTGGATAAAGCTTGGCCATCTCCGCGTAACACACCGCGGTGGAAAGGCAGAGGAGCAACGCACCAATCACTCCCATCCACATCGAAGGTCCAGTAACGCCAGTCCCCGCCTGGATGAAGAAGGTCAGCCAGAGAAACGCTCCCGGCGCAATCAGCGCCATCGCGTTGCTGGTCAGCCCTGTAAGCCCCAACGTCTTTTTCATCTCGACTGCAGGTATGTCCGCCATGAAACCCTCCGCAAAATCAAATCTGCTAACAGTTGTTTGAAATTTGTAGATCGCTCAAGATGTAGGCATTCCCAACAAGCAGCAGAAGCCCCTGTGGTCGAACCGTAATGGAACTGCAATTTCTTTTACTTTCTTACGTGGTCTAAAACGGATTGTTCAAGGGCTCCATAGCGATTCGCAATGGAAGACCTTCACACACCGTGCCATGGGCAGATGAGCTAGTCTAACCCGAAATCGCCTGCGAGCCCACCTGTAAAATCTTGGCCGCTTGGCACACGCAGCTGGTCTAGCCCTTTTGACCCGCGTCGGACCAGATCGCTTCATGCACTTCTTTGTACCGCGTGATGATCTCTTCGCGCAGTGCATGTTGCTGATCTCGAAGTATAAAGCGCCCCCCTACAACAACATCACGAATTGCAGCTCGACTCATCGAAAACACCAGCGTCGAAAGTAAATCTTCTGCAGAGTTTCCCGCAATCGAACTGTCATCGAGATTGATCGTAATGAAATCCGCAAGCCTACCCGGCTCAAGCGTTCCAGCTCGCACCGCCAACGCACGCGCTCCATTCGCCGTAGCAGAATTGAAAAGATGCGCCGCCAACGTCTTCCCTCCAACCTGGTCCAAAATCGCTCGCTTCTGGTACAGCAGCCGCAAGTGATATTCCAACTCGCGCGCGTCCTCGAGCGGATCAATCTGCGCCTGGCTGTCAGAGCCCAGCGCAAAACGAATCCCTGCTGCGAGCATCTCGTCCGCCCGCACAAATCCATCGCCGAGATTACGCTCCGTCGTCGGACACGAGCAGATCGTAGTCTCTGAGCTCGCCAACCTTGCTATTTCCTCCGCCGTCACATGCACCCCATGCACCGCGGTAAAATCCGGCCCAAGAATCTTCTCTCCAGCCAATAAGTCAACCGGCGTCGAGCCATACTCACGAACACACGCGGCATTCTCGGCCACCTGCTCGGCAACATGCATGTGCACCGGCAGCCCATTCGCCCGCGCCCAAGTCGTAATCTCGTGCAGATCGCCCAGCGGCACTGCCCGAACACTATGGGGAGCAACGCCAAAGTGAACGAGCGTGCCGTCTGCTGAAACCCCCTTCATAAGCGCCGTCATATTCTCGAGAAACGCCTTCGCCGATTCGTAAAAACGACTTTGCCCCGGCTCTGGCGGCAATTCAAAACCCGCACGAAGATACGCAGTTCGCAGCAACACGATCCGGATGCCCACCGACTCCGCCGCGGCAATCACCTGCTTGCCCAACAAGTTCGGATCGTCATAAGGCTTTCCATCCGGAGCATTGTGCAGATAATGAAACTCACCCACCGTTGTCGTGCCCGCCAGCACCATCTCAAGGAATGCCATGCGCGCAACGTCATACACCTGCTGCGGATCGAGTTGGCTCGCGGCGTAATACATCGTTCCGCGCCACGACCAGAAATCTCGCCCACTCACAACGCGCGACTCCGCCCTTCCGCGAATCAATCGCTGAAACGAGTGAGAATGCGTATTCACAAACCCCGGCATCAACGCCTTCCCCGGCATCTCGACAATCGTTACCGACGAGCGGTCCAGATCGGCGTCGCACTTCAAAACAAACCCTTCGGGGCTCACCAGCAGCTCACCGCCCGCAACGAATCCCCCGTCGACATACAGCAACTCTGGTCGATAAAGAGTATTCAACCCACCACCCGCCTTCCGCCCACCCACACTTCGCGAACAGGATTCGCGCCCATCACATACACCAGTTCGCGCCAATCCTTGTCACGCAGCACCACGAAGTCCGCAACACATCCGGCCTCCAGCCGCCCTCGATCGGTCACGCCCAGCGCGCAAGCCGCATTCACCGTTCCCGCGACTACAGCCTCCTGCGCCGTCAGCCCATTGATCCGAACCGCAAGCCCCAACGCGGCTCCAGTCGAATACAGCGGGCTTGAACCAGGATTGAGGTCCGTACCGACAGCTACCGCTGCACCCACGTCGATCAGCCGCCGTCCTAGAGCCGCAGGAATTCCCAAATGCAACGACACTCCCGGAAGAATCGTTGCCATCGTCTTACTCGCTGCGATGGATGAGATCTGCGCCTCGCCTGCGGCCTCCAGATGATCCACACTCAGCGCGCCCATGCGCACACCCATCTCAACGCCGCCCATGCTATGAAACTGGTCGCTATGAAGCTTCACCGCCAGCCCGTGATTCTTCGCGCAAACAAAGACCTGCTCCGCTTCCGCTACGTGCCAGGCCTCTTGCTCAACAAACACATCCACAGCACTAGCAAGCCCTCTTCGCGCAACTTCAGGAATCAACTCGGAGCACACCTGCTCAACATAGCGCGGACGATCCTCAGTCTCCACCGGTGGAAGATGAATCAGCAGCGTCGCAAGTATCCGTGCCCGCGACTCAGCCGCCAGCTTTGCAATCGCATCCAACATCGCAATCTCAGCGGAAATCGCAAACCCATATCCGGACTTCACCTCGATCGTCGTCGCGCCAGAGCGCAGCAGCGCCTCCACCCTCGGCTTCGCCAAGGCAACCAACTCTTCTATCGAAGCCGCCACCGTCGCTCGCACTGTACTTCGAATCCCGCCGCCTGCCAGCAGAATCTGCTCATACGTCGCGCCCGCAACTCGCGCTTCAAAGTCTCCTAGCCGATCACCTGCCCACACGGCATGTGTATGCGGATCAATCAACCCCGGCAGAACGGCAGCGCCACCCAGATCAAGCGTCGTTGCAGCGTCTCCCGCCCAGTCGCTCCTCGCACCCACCCAGTCGATCCGCCCACCGGAGATCGCCAATGCCGCATCCTTAACGATCTTGAGCTCACTCATCCCGCGGCCGTGCTTTGCCGACGCACCCTCAGCGGTGGCGAGCTGTGAGATCCCCGTGATGAGCAACTCTGTCTTCATCGCACACTCGGCAGATCAAGCCCTCGTTTCGCAGCCGTCTGTTTTGCCAATTCATAGCCCGCATCCGCATGGCGAATCACACCCATCGCCGGATCGTTGGTCAGGCACATCTTCAGCCGCTCATCTGCCTCATCGCTTCCATCCGCAACGGCGACGAGTCCTGCATGCTGGCTATATCCCATGCCGACGCCGCCTCCATGATGAAAGCTCATCCATCCAGCTCCGCTTGCGACACCCGTCGCAAAGTTTAGCAGCGCCCAATCGGAAACCGCATCCGACCCGTCCAGCATGCCTTCCGTCTCGCGATAGGGACTAGCCACCGATCCGGCATCCAGGTGATCGCGCCCAATCACAATCGGTGCGCTCAATCGCCCATCCCGCACCATCTGGTTGAACAGCAATCCCGCACGATCGCGCTCCTTGTATCCCAGCCAGCATATCCGCGCAGGCAAACCCTGAAACGCAATCTGCTTCGACGCGAACGTCAGCCACTCCGTCAGCCGCTTATCCTCTGGAAACAACTCAAGCAGCGCCTGATCGGTAGCGTATATATCGGCGGGATCACCCGACAGCGCAACCCAACGAAACGGCCCGCGTCCTTCGCAAAACGAGTCGCGAATAAACGCTGGCACAAATCCCGGATACGAAAATGCGTCCGTCACCCCCGCAATCTTCGCCTGCGTGCGCAAGTTGTTCCCATAATCAAACGCAACGGCGCCGCGCCGCTGCATCTCGAGAATCGCCCGCACATGCTGAGCAATCGCCGCCTGCACCCGCGCGACGTATTCCTTCGGCTGCATCGAGCGCAGCGCATTCAAATCTTCATCCGCCTTAGCCGGCGGCAGGTATCCCCACAACGGATCATGCGAGCTCGTCTGATCCGTCACCAGGTCAGGAATAAATCCCAACTCCACCATCTTCGGCAGCACCTCAGCCGCATTTCCCAGCAGCCCAATGGACACTGCTTCCCGCGCCCGCTTGGCCGTCTGCGCCCATTGAATCGCCTCTTCAAGCGAGCGAGTAGCCTTATCCAAATAGCGCGTCTCCAATCGACGCTCAATCCGTTTCGCATCCACCTCAACGCAGATACTCACGCCGCCGGCAAGCTTCACCGCCAGCGGCTGCGCGCCTCCCATGCCACCGAGTCCCGCCGTCACCGTGATCGTCCCCGCCAGCGTGTCGTTGAAGTGCAGCTTCGCCGCCCCGCGAAACGTCTCGTACGTTCCCTGCAGAATCCCCTGTGTGCCAATATAAATCCACGACCCCGCCGTCATCTGCCCGTACATCATCAACCCCGCAGCATCCAGCTTGTCGAACTCCTCCCACGTAGCCCAATGCGGAACGAGATTTGAATTCGCAATCAACACTCGCGGCGCCAGTCGATGCGTATTCAACACCGCCACCGCTTTCCCAGACTGCACCAGCAACGTCTGGTCATTCTCCAACCGGTCCAGCGTCTCGACGATCGTGTGAAAGCACTCCCAGTTGCGCGCAGCTTTCCCTCGCCCGCCATACACGATCAGCTCTTCGGGTTTCTCTGCCACTTCAGGATCGAGGTTGTTCATCAGCATCCGCTTGGCTGCCTCTTGAATCCAACCCTTCGCTGTCCTGGTGCTACCGCGCGCTGCTCGAACTGGAGAATACCCCTCGCTCATCAAACCGCCTCCTCAATCGCAACCTGTTCAGCTTCCTGATCTCTCCATCCATCATCCGCTAAAAACTTCGCTGCCTCTTCCATCCACACGGACAACACGCAATCTTCTCTCCAAGCCGGCACCCGCATCCGGAACCGGGCCCGCGCTTCCTCTAGAGCCGGTGTGCTTGTATCTCTACGAAGATCGAGCGCCCGCGCCGCTGCCAACAACTCAATCGCAATCACCATCCGCGCCAGGTCCGCCGACTGTTCCAGCTTCAAACCCGACGTCATGCCCATACTTACAAAATCTTCTTGGTTGCCGCTCGTCGGAATCGACCCCGTCGACGCCGGCGAGGCAAGCACGCGCATCTCCGCCACCAGTGCCGCTGCCGTCACCTGCGCCATCATCATGCCCGACTCAATCCCCGGTTGCGACGCCAGAAATGCCGGCAGTCCCTCATTCAAACTCGGATTCATCAACCGCTCCGTCCGCCGCTCGGAGATCCCTGCAAGCTGGCACACCGCAATCGCCAGATAATCCAACGCCAGCGCCAACGGAGCGCCATGAAAGTTCCCGCCCGAGACAATCGCATCCTCAAACACCAGCGGGTTATCCGTCGCACTGTTCAGCTCAACCTCGAACACGCCGCGCGCAAACTGCATCGTGTCCCACGCCGCACCATGCACCTGCGGAATACAGCGCAGGCAGTACGCATCCTGAATCCGGCTGCCCTCACCATGTGTCCGCGGAATCGTGCTCCCCTCGAGCAACTCCAGCAGGTGCTCCGCGCTCAACACCTGTCCCGCATGCGCCCGTGCCGCATGCAGCCGCGCATCAAAGGCCGCTGCCGTCCCACGTAACGCCTCGATACTCAAAGCGGCCGTAGTCTGTGCGGCGTAGAAAAGTCCCTCTAGCTCAATCAGCCGAAGACATCCAATCGAAAGCATGGCTTGCGTGCCATTCAGCAGAGAGATGCCTTCTTTGCCCTCAAGCTTCAGCGGTTCCAGTCCAGCACGCTCCATGCACACCGCGGCATCCAGCACCTCGCCCTGATACTCCGCTTTCCCCTCGCCAATCAGCGCCAGAGCCATATGCGCCAGCGGCGCCAGGTCACCACTAGCACCAACGCTCCCACGCGACGGCACCACCGGCGTAATCCCGCAGTTCAATAAATCGCAGATGCGCTCCGCCACCACCGCGCGAATTCCCGACAACCCCTTCGCCAGCACATTTGCTCGAATCAACATCATGCCCCGCACCACCTTCACTGGCAATGGCGCGCCAATTCCGCAACAGTGGGACCGGATGAGGTTAACTTGCATCACCTCAATCTCGTGGTCCTCCAGCCGGATATTCGCCAATAATCCAACGCCAGTGTTCAGCGCATACACAGGCTTCGTACCACGCATCGCGCTCTCGACGCGATCCCGAGACCGCTGCATACGATCCAACGCTTCGACAGCAATCCCAACCCGTTCGCGTCTTTCAGCAACAGCAACTACGTCTTCGATTGAGAGCGACGCTCCATCCAAATTAATCATGATGTAATCCTATGGAGTCGCGCGGACGGAAGGAACTGCCCTGCTGCGGTAATATGGCACCTACACCGTTGATTCAGTGGCAAATGTCGTTAATTTATCCACAATCAACGGCTGTGCGCCTTGTCCCCACCATTCGCGTTCACTAACTCGGACCAACCCAAGGAGCGCCGTATGCTTCTCCATACTGGAATCGACCAGATCGACCGTAAAATCCTGCGGGAGCTTACCACCGACGCGCGGCTCACAGTAGCCGAGCTGGGTCGCCGCATCGGCCTCTCCCCCTCCGCCACCGCAGAGCGCCTCCGCCGCCTCGAGAGTCTCGAGTTCATACGTGGCTACCACGCGGAAATCAACCTCCAAGCCCTGGGCTTCACCATCACAGCCTTCGTGCGCCTCACCTGCGAAGGCACGCGCTACAAACCGTTCCTCAAGTTCCTTCCCACGCTCGACGCCGTGCAGGAATGCCACCACCTCACCGGCAACGACGCCTTCCTGCTCAAGGTGGTCCTCGCCTCAACGGCAGAACTCGAAGACCTCATCGAGAAGCTTCTACCCTACGGCAGTCCCACAACCAGCATGGTCCTCTCTACGCCACTTGAGAGAAAGCGTCCTCTGCGCTTCTAACCAGATGCTCTTCAGTTCGCATCTCCGAATCTCCCGCGAGCACAAGCTCGATCTGCTCCAACCCCCAATCCAGATCCTCGCGGCGAATGACCAGCGGTGGCGCAATCCGGATCACCGTCTCATGCGTCTCCTTGCACAGCACCCCGCGGTCGCGCAGCGCCTCACAGATCGGCCGCGCCGGCACATTCAATTCAATCGCAAGCCACAACCCTCGTCCCCGAACCTCGACAACGTCCGCACTGCGCATTCTCTGCAGCCTCGCTAGCGCATACGCTCCCAGTTCCGCTGACCGTTCCGCAAGCCTCTCCTCCACAATCACCCGCAGTGCAGCGCGCGCGACCGCACACGCCAGGGGATTTCCGCCAAACGTGCTGCCATGATCTCCGGGCCGAAAAACTCCCAGCACCTCCCGCGAGCTCATCACAGCCGACACCGGATAGAACCCGCCCGAGAGTGCCTTACCCGCGATCACCACGTCGGGAGTGATCCCGTCATGCATATACGCGAACAGCTTGCCCGTGCGTCCAAGTCCCGACTGAATCTCATCAGCAATAAGGAGGACGTTGTTGGCCTTGCAGATCTCTGAGACCGCCCGAAGATATCCCTCCGGCGGAACAATGACTCCGGCCTCACCCTGAATCGGCTCCACGAGGAACGCCACTGTTTGCGGCGTGATCGCTCTCCGAAGCGCCTCTGCATCGCCGAACGGAACATGCCGGAAACCCGCCGGAAATGGCCCGAAACCCGCACGGTACTGTGCGTCAGTGGAGAACGCCACAATCGAAATTGTTCGCCCGTGAAAGTTGTTCGAGCAGACGATAATCTCCGTCCGATTCGCCTCGACTCCCTTAACCGTCTCGCCCCACTTCCTCGCCGCCTTCAGCGCCGTCTCCACAGCCTCCGCGCCGGAGTTCATCGGCAGCGCCATCTCGAAGCCCGTCAGCTCATGCAGCTCTTTCAGCAACAAGGGAAGCTGATCATTCCGAAATGCGCGGGAAGTCAACGTCACCTTCTGCGCCTGCTCTACCATCGCAGCCAAAATCTTTGGGTGGCAATGACCCTGATTCACCGCGGAATATGCCGCCAAGAAATCCAGGTACCGGCGCCCATTGACATCGGTAACCCACGCTCCCTGCGCGCGATCAATCACCACATCCAGCGGATGATAGTTGTGCGCCCCATACTCCTCTTCCATCGCAATCAGCTTCGCCTCCACACTGCCTCCTAACCCCGCCACATCACAAACCTCGCCGATCGCGTGGAGCGCCGGAGTCAGCTTCATCACCAAACACTTTGCCGCGCCTCCAGCCTTCAGAAACTCATCAAGCCTCACCTGGATCACCTCGAACCCGCGGCCTCGAAGCTCCTGCTCCAGCTCCGGGCTAATACAATTCAGCACAATCGTCTTACCCAGATTCACCGCATTGCAAGCAAACGCCAAAGCATCTTCTTCACGCACCGCGATCCGCATTTCCGCCGAATATGCCGCCTCGATCTTCCTCAACGACTCTTCATCGAATGCCGGCGGATAGTAAAGAAGCGACCCGTCCTCAAGCGGAGCAAAGCACGTATCCAGGTGGTAGAAACGCGGATCAATCAGCCGCAGGCTGACTACCTCAACATCCCACAGTCTCTGCAACGCGCCGTGGCTTGCCTCGAGCGTTCGCGTACCGTGCCCGGCCCACAAACGTGAACCATCTACCGAGAACAGCGCATCTCCCTCGCCCTCAAACGGCGTATCGCGCGGCAAATCCACTACTGCGTATCCAGCCTCACGGAACCACTCACGAAAGTGCTGCTCCTCGCCCTGGCGCTCCGGATGAAAGAAGCTGCTGATGGCCACCACCCCATCGCGCGCCAGTCCGGCATTCGCCGTGAAGACCATATCCGGAGATCCCGCGATCGGCTCGACTAAATGGATATCTGCCAAGCCAGAAAGGACGGTATACAGGTCCTCCCACTGCTGCAAAGCTCGCCGGCGCGAGGAGTTACCCAGATTGCCCTTCATCCAGGGATTAATTACGTAACTCACCTCATACAATTTTGGGATGCACATCAAAAGTGCCGGTCTACCAAAACTACGAGGGCTAGCTACAACGGGCTTCGGTGTTGCACGCACATCGGCATTGATATTGTTGGACGTCTGCATAGCTTGGAGCATCGCAGGCTAACTATGAGTCGTCAACAGGAATGATTATTCATAACTTACTGTATAGATATGCGCATAATTCTTTGCGGCCGTTAGGCAAGAAACCGGAAAATAATATGAGAATTAACCGGAAAAACTAAGTAGCAAACTCACAATACCCAAGCGGCCTAAGGCCGACATTCCTACGCCGTGATGTCAAAACTCACGCCCTGAGCAAGCGGCAAGTCCGTTCCATAGTTGATGGTGTTGGTCGCGCGCCGCATGTACTGCTTCCACGCATCCGAGCCGGACTCGCGGCCGCCTCCCGTCTCCTTCTCGCCTCCAAACGCTCCGCCGATCTCCGCGCCCGATGTGCCGATATTCACGTTCGCAATCCCACAATCGGATCCAGCAGCCGAGACAAACCGCTCAGCCTCGCGCACGTTCAACGTAAAGATCGAGGAAGACAATCCTTGAGGCACATCGTTCTGCAACTGAATCGCGTCTTCGAGTTCGTGATACTTCAGCACATACAGAATCGGGGCGAACGTCTCGCGCCTCACCACATCGGATTGTTGCGCGACCTCCACAAGCGCAGGCCGAACATAAAAAGCATCTTCAGTTCCAACGACAGTAACGGGATCGCCTCCGGTGACTATTGCGCCTCCGCTTCTTGCCTCGTCGAGAGCAGCCCGCATCCCTGCAAACGAACGCTTGTCAATCAACGGCCCCACCAGCGTTCCTTCCGCCCGCGGGTCTCCCACCACAACGGACAGATACACCTGCTTCAATCGCGCAATCAGATCGTCGTAAATCCTCTCGTGCACTATCAAACGCCGCAGCGACGTGCACCGCTGGCCCGCCGTTCCCATTGCAGAGAACGAAATCGCCCGCAAAGCGAGATCGAGGTCGGCGCTCGGGCACACAATGGCCGCATTGTTTCCCCCCAATTCCAGAATTGCCCGCGCAAACCGTTTCGCCAATCGCGGCGCAACCGCTCGCCCCATCGCAGTCGAGCCCGTCGCAGACACCAGCGGAACACGCGCATCATCCACCAGCATCTCTCCCAGCCGCACGTCCCCGATCAGCAGCGCCGACAGTCCCGCCGGCACATTTCCCACCTTTGCTGCTGCTCGCTCAAACAGCGCGTGCGTCGCCAGCGCCGTCAGCGGCGCCTTTTCTGAAGGCTTCCACACCACCGCGTTGCCACACACCAACGCCAGCGCCGCGTTCCACGACCACACCGCAACCGGAAAATTAAACGCCGAGATCACACCCACCACTCCCAGCGGATGCCACGTCTCCATCATCCGATGATTCGCGCGCTCCGACGCGATCGTAAGGCCCGCAAGCTGTCGCGACAACCCCGCAGCGAAGCCGCAGATATCGATCATCTCCTGCACTTCACCAAACCCCTCTGACAGCAGCTTGCCCGTCTCAATCGTCACCAGCCGCCCGAGCGTTTCAATCTCCGCGCGCAGTTCCTCCCCCAGCACCCGCACCAACTCTCCCCGCCGCGGAGCAGGAACATTGCGCCATTCCAGAAATGCTCTGTGCGCAGCGGCAATCGCGTCACCCGCTGCCGCCTCAGTCGTAGTTGCCACGCGCGCAATCACCTGCCCAGTAATTGGCGTACGCACAACCAGCTCGCCCTGGGAGTACGTCTTCTCAGGCACGCCAAGGCACGACAACAACTCGTGGACTTCCTGCTCCAACGCAACCGTATCCGTCGTCATAGAAACTCTCCTTCAACTTTCTCCGCGCCCTTCAGGATTCTCCGCGCAGCGACGCGCTTCGCCCTTACTGCATCACCTGAACGATGCACTCTTCCAGCAAATCAAGCGCAACATCCGTCTCATCCTGGCTCACCACCAGTGGTGGACACAAGCGAACTGTATTCGCTCCGCACCCCAACAGCAGCAGTCCCTTCTCAAATGCGAGGTCGACGATTCGATCCCGAAGCTCGCCGGCAACCGCCCGTGTCTTTTTGCTTTCGACGATCTCCACGCCGATCATCAAGCCGCGCCCGCGCACCTCGCCCACAATCTCATGCTTCTCAACCCACGTACCCAGCCGCTCGAGCGCTGCGCCGCCAACCGTCGCTGCATTGGCCATCGCCTCGCGCTCAATGATCTCAATCGTCGCCAGCGCCGCCGCCAGGCACAGCGGATTCCCGCCAAACGTACTCGCATGCGAACCCGGAACCCAGTCCATCACCTCGGCCTTCGACAGGCAAACACCCAGCGGCATCCCAGACGCAATACCCTTCGCCATGCAAACAATATCCGGCTGCACGCCCGAGTGCTCAATCGCCCACCACTTGCCCGTGCGTCCCGCGCCCGACTGAATCTCGTCCACCACCATCAGAATTCCGTGACGATCGCAGATCCTGCGAATTTCCTGCAGGAAAATATCTGGCGCCACCACGTACCCGCCCTCACCCTGGATCGGCTCGACAAAAATCGCGGCAACCTCTTCCGGCGCGAGCAGCGTTTTGAATAGCTTCTCCTCGATATAGCGCGCACACCCAAGCGCAAACGCCTCCTGCTCCTGCGGCCCTCCGCTGCAACCTCGGTACGCATACGGATAGCGCACATGCGTCACGCCCGGCACGAACGGCGCGAACCTCCGCTTCTGTTGCACCTTCGATGCAGTCAGCGATAGCGCCCCCATCGTGCGGCCGTGGAAGCTTCCCAGGAAGCTGATAATGTTTTGCCGCCCCGTGTGATATCGCGCAAGTTTCATCGCGCACTCCACGGCCTCCGCGCCAGAGTTTCCGTAGTAAATCCGATGCGGCCCGGTCATCGGCGCAATCGCCGAGAGCTTCGCCGCGACCTTCGGCATCAGGTCATAATAAAAATCTGTTCCCGACATATGAATCAACTGCGCCGCTTGATCCTGGATCGCCTTGACCACCTCAGGATGGCAATGCCCCGTCGACGTCACCGCAATGCCCGCCGTGAAATCCAAAAATTCATTCCCGTCCGGATCTTCGATACGACACCCAAACCCGCGCTTCACCACCAGTGGATAGCCCCGCGTATAGCTCGGCGAAAGATAAAGCTCGTCTTCCGCAATAATTTTCTTCGCGCGCGGTCCAGGCAGCGCCCCAACAAACTTCGGTCCGAACCGCGCGTGCGTCTCCGGGCTCGCAACCCGAACAATCTCCTGTGTCTGTGTGCTCATCAAATCTCTCCTTTTGCGTTGCAGCAGATAGAAGGCCATGCCCTCAGGAGGCATGAACGCAGCGCTCATCTCGACGAAGTCGAAAGAACGTACGACACGATAGCGCTTCAGAAATGAGGGCTTAATCGCCGGAGAAAAGATTAGGCCGGAGGCTGCTCGGCAACGCGCGCGAAAGCACCGCCACACTCTCGTGCGTCTTGGCATCCCTCCGCATCCCCTGGAGGTCCATCGTCGAATTGCGCCGCATCGACATAGTGCACCCGCTTGTTAGCGAGATTATAGCCCGGCCGTATAAACCCCGACCAGCACGCGTTACTATTGCCTCCCAACAACCTCGACAGCCTCGCCGTTTGCGAACCCAACCTCCGCGCCCGCATGCGTCAACTTCTGCGCCGCATCATCCCAGCGCAGATGGCTCACCTCGTACTGCCCCTTCTCGTAGGCGTACGTCCCATCGTCGCGATACAAATCGAACGCTCCATCCGCGCCGGGATACACCCGCACCTTCGCCACCTTCTGCACCTGGTTCGTACTCTCGACCACGGTCCCCAGCGGTAGGATCGATCCGGCCCGCACAAACAGCGGAATCTCGTCGATCGGCGCGCTCACCGAGATGCTCTGCCCGCCATGCACGCGCTCGTTCGTCCAGAAGTTGTACCAGTCCGTTCCCGCCGGCAGATATACCTCGCGGCTCGTCATCCCCTGATCGGTCACAGGAGCCACCAGCAGCGCTGGCCCGAACATATATTCGTCGCCAATGGTTGCAACCTTGGGATCGTCGCCGAAGTCCATAAACAGCCCGCGCATAAACGGCGCACCCGTCTCATGCGCCCTCCATCCAAGCGAATAAATGTACGGCATCAGTTCATAGCGCAGCCTTAGGAATTTCTCAAGGATCGGCTCAGCCTGTTTGCCGTAACTCCACACCTCATTCTCCGGCCGCGTTCCATGTGTGCGAAAATTCGGCTGAAACGCTCCATACTCAAACCACCGCACATACAGCTCGGGATAATCGTCATACTGCCCGACCTCTGCCCGCGCATCGCTCGGATCAATCAGCACCGGCCGCTCCGGCTTGTGCGAGTGCGGCAGCCCCTGCCATCCACCAATATCCGTGCTCCAGTACGGCATGCCTGACGCCACAAAGTTGATCCCCGTCGGTACCTGCCGCTTCAACACATCCCACGTCGGGCTAATATCTGACGACCAGAAAATCGCCCCATTATGCTGCGCCCCCGGATACGCATCCCGCGCCAATATCAGCGCGCGCTCCTTCATATCCTTGCGCATCCCCTCATACACCGCCGCCGTATGAAAGAGCGGGTACACATTGAAGAACTCCGTTCCCGGCCCCACATGCAGGTAGCTCCCATTCGGCGGCAAGTCCGGCTCCGTCTCATCCATCCAGAACGCGTCAAACCCCTTCTTCACATAGTTCTCGTCGATCACATTCCAATACCACTTCGCCGCGTCCGGGTTCGTCGTATCAATGTCAGACCCCGCATGGTCATAGGGTTCTCCATCGGTCGGCGTCCCATCCGCCAGGTGTTCGAACCACCCATTCTTCAGCAGCACCGGATAGTACCTGCTGCTCTCCACAAACCTCGGCCACACGCTGATCATCACGTGATAGTTCATCGCGTGAAGCTCTTTCAACATCCCCACCGGGTCGGGCCACTGCGCCGGATCCATATCCATCTGCCCCATCTTCGTGTACGTGAACCAGTCAATCACCAGGTCATCAATCGGCAGATGCCGCTCGCGATATCCCTTCGCCACGCCCATCAACTCCGCCTGGCTCGAGTAGCGCTGCTTGCACTGAATGTACCCATACGCCGACTTCGGCAGCATCGGCACATCGCCCGTCAGGGTCCGAAACCCCTCATAGATCTCGTCATACGTCTCGCCCGCGATCACAAAGAACGACACGCGCTGCCCCACATCGCTCGTCCACTTCGTCGCATTCGCAATTGCAAACGCCACCGTCGTCCGCGAAGGGTTGTCCCACAAAATCCCGTACCCCTTGTTCGTCACTACAAACGGCACACACACACTCTGTCCACCCGGCGCGTTGTAATCATGCGCGCACCGCACCACGCGCCCCCGCCGATCGAAGTACCCTTCCTGGTTCTGTCCTAGCCCGTAATAATGCTCATCCTTGGGCGCTGCGAACGTAGCGCCCACCTGGTAATACGGATCGTCTCCCGGACGCCGCTCATTCAGGATGGCGTGGTTCCCATCCTTGTAGTTCGGCACCGACATCTCCCAACCCCGCATATCCACTAGCGTTGCGCCCTCTGGCGTCTTGATCGTCAACCCCACATACGGCGTGGATCCCTGAAAAAACTTCGCCGTGTCCGGCAGCTTGCCCGTATACGGCTTCGGCTGCGGCGCAACCTCCACCACCATCCGCGACGACTTCAGCACATCCCCGGACGCCCCACTCTCCGCCGTCCATCCATCGCTCTGCGGCCGCGCCACAATCCCATACCCCGCCGCCCCCAGTGCCCGAGCCTTATCCAGACTCATCGTCACCCGCACAATATTCGGCGCGTACGCCTCCACCACCACCGTCGCCGCACCCCGCTGCAACGTCAACTGCTGCGCCCCCGCACCCAACGCCGCCGCACTCACCAAACAAACAATCGAACCAACCCGACGAACTCCCATATCCATCCCTCACGTACCCTTGCTTCTGCTTCTGCTTCTGCTTTTGCCTTTGCCGTTGTTCTTGCTTTTGCTTTTCTTTCTGTCATTCCCTCTGGGAATCTGCTTCTGCCTTTCCGCCTGTCATTCTCGCAGCGCAGCGAGGAACCTGCTTCCTCCCGTTCCTGCTTTTGCCTTTCCTTCTGGCACGACTACATCACCTGCACCGTCGCCTTCAACAACAAGTCATCCGAACTCCCTCCCACCTTCACCTCCACGCGATCCTTCTCCACCACAAAGGCCTTCTTCGTGTCATCCCAATACGCCAGCGACTTTGCCGACAGCGGCAGCGTCACCGTCTTCGTCTCTCCCGCGCCCAGCGACACCCGCGCAAACCCCTTCAACTCCGCCACCGGCCGCGCCAGGCTCGAACCCTCGTGCGACACATACATCTGCACCACCTCATCCCCTGCGCGGTCGCCAGTGTTCTTCACCTCAACGCTGACCGTCGCCGTAGCGCCGTCCTTCAACGTCGACGCGCTCACTCGCAGATGAGAATACGCAAAGCTCGTATAGCTCAACCCATACCCAAACGCGTACAGCGGCTTCTGCTTGGCATACAGATACGTCCGACCAGCGCGAAGGTTGTAATCCATCATTGGCGGCAGGTCCGCTTCATCGCGCACCCATGTCTGCGTGAGTCTTCCCGCCGGGTTGTAGTCACCGAACAACACATCGGCCAAACCATCCCCCTGCTCCTCGCTGTTATGGGTCATCTCCAAAATGGCTGGCACATGGTCCTGCGTCCACGTTGTCGTATACGGAAAGCTTGCCTGCAGCACCACCACCGTCTTCGGATTCCCCGCCAGCGCCGCCTTCGCAATCTCCTCCTGCGCCAGCGTCAAGCTCTTGCGATCGATCGCCTCTTTCCCATCACTCGCCGTCGGACAAACATTCCATCCCGCACCGCACGTAGGATGATTGCCAATCACCACCACCACCGCATCCACACGTTTCGCCAGTGTCGTCACCGCGGCCAGGTCATCGCCCTTGTCATATGTCACCGTCACACCCGCGCCCGCCCGCGCGCGAATCCCCTCCAGCGGCGTCACCGCAAACGGCGGCGTCCCGCTATACCAGTCCAGCAGCACCTCGTTCGCATAAGGCCCCACCACCGCAATCGACTTCAATCGCCCCGCGTCCAGCGGCAACAGTGCCCTCGCAGGGAGGCTGCTGCCACCGTTGCCGCTGCTCTTACTCTCGCCGTCCGCGTAGGACTCATTCTTCAGCAACACAATCGACTCATCCGTCACCTTCCGCGCCAGCGCCTTCGCCTCGGGACTCCACCACGCATCCTTCGCCAGCGTCTTCCCCGCACCATCATCAAACCCAATCCGCGACTGCGGCACCATCGCCGTAGGATCCAGCATTCCCAGCCTGATCATCACGCGATACACCCCGCGCAGATTCCGATCCAAATCCCCCTCATTGATCAGCCCCTGCTTCAACGCCTCTTCCATCGCCGGCTTGTAGTCATCCAGATACTGATTGATCCCCGCATGCACCGTCGCCGCCACCGCCTCCGGCAGCGTCTTGTACGCCTTATGATCTTTCACCAGCGCAGCCAGCGCGCCACCATCCGTGCAGATAATCCCGTCCTCACCCCAGTCCTTCATGACCACAGCGCGCAGCACCGGACTCTCAATCATCGGTGTCCCGTTCCACGAGTTGTACGCCGTCATAAATGCATTCGCGTGCCCATCCTCAATCGCCATCCGGAACGGCACGGAGTAGTACTCGTGAAACAGCCGCTCGTCGAAGTCCGAAGAAGACGACGTCCGCAGATTCTCATTGCTGTTGGCCAGAAAATGTTTCAGCAAACTAGCCGTCGTCCAGTATTTCCCATCGCCCTGCAGTCCGCGCGTATACGCCGTCGCCAGTGTCCCCACCAAAAATGGATCTTCCCCATACGACTCTTCGCTCCGCCCCCAACGCGGGTCGCGACTCAAGTCCGCATTCGGCGCCCGCACCACCAGCCCGCCGCGGTGATACTTCCCAAACGCATACCGCGTCTCATACGCCTCCTGCGCCGCCGCCTGTCGCAGCAGCGCCGGATCCCACGTCTGCCCCAGCCCCCGCGACTGCGGAAACGTCGTCGTTGGAATCACCGTGATGACGCTGTGCGGTCCAACATGTCCCTCCCAATGTCCAGGCCCGCCCAGCGCCAACCCATGGAGTCCCTCCACGTGCGAGGTCCCCACCACACCCAGCCGCGGCACCGTAGGATCCGTACTGAACGCGTCGACTTTTTCCTCGAGCGTCATCCGGCTCAGCAGGTCAGTAATCCGCGCCTCCACCGGCGCAGCACTATCCGCATACACCGCCGTCTCCGGAATCGCGCCCGGCTTCTGTTGCGCGACAGCGAAGGACCCAATACTCAGCAACCCAGCAACTAAAACGATTTTTCTCATAGGAAACCACCGCAGCCAATCTAACCCGCGCACGCGATCCCTGTACAGAAGCAGGCACCGCACGACGCCAAAGCCCTTCAGAATCTTCGCGGCCTACTCCGCCGTCCCTATTCCGCCGCCAAGGTGGCCTCCGTCTTCAGCGGTAACTCCGCCGAAGACCCGCCCACCTCAATCCCATACTTTCCAGCCAGCCTCTCCCAGCCATTCTTCTCCGTAGAAAACACCTTCAGATACAGCGGCTGAATCGGCACGGTCACAGTTTTGCTCGCGCCCGCCTCCACCCACACCCGAGTGAATCCCACCAGCTTCCGGAACGGCTCGTCCGCGCTCTTGGGCAGCGTCACATACACCTCGGCAACCTCATCGCCCGCACGCGCGCCCGTGTTCTTCACCTCAAAGCTCACACTCTCCGCGCCCGGCGCCACCTTCAAGCCCGAGTACGCAAAGCTCGTATAGCTCAGCCCAAATCCAAACGGAAACAGCGGCGTCTCGTCCTTCACCTGGAACCACTTGTACCCAACCTTCATTCCCTCCACGTTGTAATCAACCGTGAAGTTCTTGGACTGCATGCCGTGGAAGCCGCCGCCATTCATGCCGTTATTCTCAGTCGTCGCCGTCAGCCCCGTCACCGTCGGATGGGGCAGCTGCGCCTCATCCGCCGCAAACGTCACCGGCAGTTTGCCCGAAGCATTCACGCGCCCGAACAGCACATTCGCAATCGCCTCGCCGCCGCCAATCCCCGGAAACCACGCCTCCACAATTCCCTTCACACGCCCATGCCACGGCATCGACACCGGCCCGCCCGTCTCCAGCACCACCACCGTATGTGGATTCGCCTTCGCCACCGCCTCCACCAGCGCGTCCTGATTCTCTGGCAAACTCAGCGTCGGCCGATCCATACCCTCGCTCATCCACTGCGTCACAAACACGATCGCCACCTGCGCCTTGGCCGCCGCCTTCGCCGCCTCCGCCACATCCGTGCCCGCATCGAAGCTCACCTTCGCATCGCCCGCCTGCTCCTTCAGGAATTGCACCGGCGACGATGGAAAATACACCGGCTTCCCCCACAGCGATCCGCCCGGCCGTCCTCCCGGCGCATCCACCTGTGCCGACCCGCCGCCCGACAGCACGCCCTCATCCGCATGTCCGCCAATCACGACAATTGTCTTCCCCTCACCCGCCGCCAACGGCAGAATCCCGCCCTCATTCTTCAGCAGCACCAGGCTCTCTTCCTCAATCTTCCGAGCATCCTCGCGACCCTTAAAGGGATCCACCACTCGCCGCACCGGCGGATGATCCACCGCGCCAGTCGCAAACATGCTGCGCACAATCCGGTGCACCATGTCATCCAGCCGCGCCATCGGCACCTGCCCATCCTCCACCGCCTTCTTCAGAGGAGCCCCAAAGAATCCCTCACCCGGCTGCTCCTGGTCCAGCCCCGCCAACGCCGCCTTCACGGTGCTATGCGTAGCCTCCCAGTCCGACAGCACAAACCCCTTGAACCCCCACTCCTTCTTCAGCACATCCGTCAGCACATACTCGTTCTCGCACGCAAAGTCGCCATTCACGCGGTTGTAGCTGCACATCACTCCGGCCGGCTTCGCCATCCCAATCGCAATCTGAAACGCCAGCAGGTCCGTCTCCTGCATCGCCCGCTTGTCGAGCACGGCATTCAGCGTGTTGCGCCCGGTCTCCTGATCGTTCAGCACATAGTGCTTAATGTCGCCCATAATCTGGTTCGACTGCACGCCCATTGCCAGCTCGCCCACCATCGTTCCCGCCAGCACCGGGTCTTCGCTCGCATACTCAAAATTCCGCCCATTGCGTGGCTCGCGAATCAAGTCCATGCCCCCGCCAATCGACATGTTGTACCCCTGGTCGCGCAGCTCTCTCCCAATCACCGACCCATACAGAAATCCCATCTTCGGGTCCCAGCTCGACGCCATCCCAATCACGCTCGGCAGCAGCGTCGCGTAGCGGCTATCCTTCGCCGCCATCCGCACGCCCACCGCGGAGTCCGCCTCATTGATATCCGGCAGTCCGAGCCGTGGAATCCCCGGCACAAATCCCGCGCCGCCATTGTCAGCCGGCGGCACAAACGCGCCCGCCCGCAGCGGCCCCCACCCAATCCCATGCACCAGCTGGATCTTCTCATCCAGCGTCATCTCCTTGATCATCATGTCGGCCCGCGTGTCCGGATCCAGCGCCGCATTCATCCACGGCTGGTTCGTCGTCTGCGCCACACCTACCCGCACCGCGCCCAGGCTCAGCAACGCCCATCCCACCAGAACACAGCTCTTCCCGACAACCGACCCAATCCTCATTCGTTCTCCCCTTCCAATGCTGTGTTCCGGCCTGAAATTATCTTTCAGGGCCGAAACCATTCCTACACGCAACCGATTCCAACTTGCAAATCGTTATTAAAACGGTTTAGCTTTGTGCGAATCGTTTCTGGCGTCGAAGCATATCAGGATGACAACACCTTTGCCCAGCCCCTTTCGCTCGGGAGTATAACGTTTGTCTAGAGCCCATCGACCAATCGCCCTTAGGATCAACGCATGAACTCCGCTGCTCGACTCTTTGCCCTTCCGCTCGTCGCCGCCGTTCTTTTCGCCCCCACCCTCCGCGCTCAATCACCAAAAGCTCCACCGCCCGCCGCGCCGCCCGCCCTCTACCTGGGCACCGCCTGGTATCCGGAGCAGTGGCCAGAATCCCGTTGGGATGCCGACCTCGCCCTCATGGAAGCCGGGCACATCCGCTTCGTCCGCATCGGCGAATTCGCCTGGTCCAAACTCGAGCCCTCCGAAGGCCAATACGATCTCGACTGGCTAGCTCGCTCCATCCGTGCCGCCGAGCAACACCACATCGCCGTCGTCATCGGAACTCCAAGCGCTGCGCCGCCTGCCTGGCTCACCACGAAATATCCCGAAACTCTCCGCATCAAGGAGGACGGCCGCCCCGACCAGCACGGCAACCGCCAGCAGTTCAACTGGGCCAACCCCAAATATCGTGAGCTAGCCCGCGCCATCGCCGAACAGGAAGCTAAACGCTTCGGCCACGACCCCAACGTCATCGGCTGGCAGATCGACAACGAGTACGCCAACGAATCCTATGGCCCCGCCGACAAAGCGCAATTCCAATCCTGGCTCAAAGCCCGCTACGGTACCCTCGACAACCTCAACGACAAATGGACCACCGCCTACTGGAGCGAGACCTACTCTGACTGGTCGCAGGTCCCCATCCAGACGACCTACGG
>JBEKFF010000010.1:0-33600 GCA_050013455.1 Acidobacteriaceae bacterium
GGTCACCGTCTCCATCAAGATCTTCCACGACGAACTGCGTACCGCCTGCCGCCGTTCCATTCACCGAGATGGGATAACGCGTGAACTGGCCAGTCTTGCGATCGATCTTGTAGTAATAGACGACCAGCGGATCGTAGGAGCCTGGATCGTTGCCCGAGTGGCCACGATAGCGCTTGCCTGTGATCAGTTCGGGAACGCCGTCTCCGTCTATGTCGGCCAGAGCGAGGGAATGGATCTGCGAATAGGACTCGTCGATCACATGCTTGACCCAGGCTCGGCTCGCGCCTTCGCCTTGCTGCTCCAGCCAGTAGAGTCCGTAGCTGTGTCCCTGGCCGTAGATGATGTCCATCTTGCCATCGTTGTTAACGTCGTAGCCGATGATGGGGAAGCCAGCGTCGTCGAGTTGCCAATCGCCGTGCCACTCCCACTTGTCATGGTCTGCATCGATATTCTTGAACCACCCATACGGTGTAAGGATGTCGGCTTTACCATCGCCGTCCACGTCGGCGATGCCGATGCCGTGGCCGTCCTGCTCCTTGCCGCCGACGTGATGGACCTTGGGGGTGGGGCCGGAGAAGTCGACCCAGATAATGCCGGAGTGGTTGTAGTGCGCGAGCGCGAGGTCGGGCTTGCCGTCGCCGTTGATGTCGCCGGTTGCTCCGCCCTCGGTGTCGTAGCTGTCGGTGATGAAGTGACGCTGCCACATCACGTCTGGCTTCTTCGGGTTCTCGTACCACCACAGGCCGTTCACCATCCAACCGGTCGTGACGACATCGGGAGCGCCATCGTGATTGACGTCGAAGTTCCACTCTCCGCAATCGGAGACGAACTCTCCGAGGATGCCGACGGTGCGGAATTGATGCCGCTTCCATTCGCCGCCCGCGGGTCCGGGATTCTCATACCAGTAGGCGCCGCTCACCAGGTCAGGGCGGCCGTCGCCATTCATATCGATGGTGGTGATGCCTTCGGCATGATCGGTGCCTAGGCGATGCGCGCGAAAGGTCACTTGCGGAACGCCGTACGGGCCGTTGCCGGGAGTGGTCTTGCGAGTGCTTTGCGCCCCTGCGATCGAGCTCGACGATGCAACGATCGTCGCGACGACGAGAGCTGCGAATTTCAGATTTGTGACCACGTTCTTGCTCCGGAAGTGGGTTCGGCTACGATGAGTGGTGGAGCGATGAACTTCAAGACGTACGACCTGAGTCGCCGGATCTACACCAGCTTCATCGCATCGGGATCCCAGTTCACGACAGCACCGCGTTCGTAGCTTAGGTTGCTGAGCAACGCGGCTCCAGCGGCGCGGAACCCGAAGACAGCATCTTCGACGACCGGTTGACGGCTGCGAACGGAGCCGAAGAAATTCTTGAAGTGATCGTAGCTGTCGCTGTAGCCGGCGGGCGCTGCGTAGGTTTCATAGTGGACAGTGGGCGGTCCGGACGGGTGGGTGACCGGATACTTTTGCCGATACTGTTCGAGGATTCGCTTCTGCATGGCTTCGGTATAGGTGCCGATGGTGTAACCGGGCTCGGTTGGGCGAGGGACGCGGCTGACGCTGACTGTATTGCCGGCAATCTCCATGGTGCCTTCTGAACCGGTGAAGATGAGGCCTTCGCTCTCCTCGCCGCCGTCGACAAAGTTTACGCGCAGGCTGAGATTGAAGCCTTCGTTGTAGTCGAACAGGCCGAGCATGACGTCGGGCACGTCGCGGCCGTCGTTCCAAAAGCGCAGGCCGCCGGTGGCCATGGCGCGCGTGGGGCCGTTCGTTCCGGTGATGAAGTGGGTTCCGCTGAAGAGATGGACGAACAGATCGCCAGCAACACCGCTACCGTAGGCCTTCCACTTGCGCCACTGGAAAAAGTGTTCGGCGTTGAACGGTATGTTCGGCGCTGTGCCTTCGAAACGCGGCCAATCGCAGGTCTCCGTCGATGCGTCGAGTGGAACCGTATAGTTCCACGCACCCATCGACGAGTTGCGGTCCCAGCGCGCGGTCACCATGTTGAGCTTGCCGATGGCACCGGAGGCGAGCAGCTCTTTTGCCTTTGCATAAACGATCGAGCTTACGCGCTGGCTTCCGATCTGGATGATCCGGCCGGTCGAACGAGCGGCCTCAATCATCTCGGGCCCATCGGCATAGAGATGGATCATCGGTTTTTCGCAATAAACGTCTTTGCCGGCCTTCATCGCATCGATGGCTGCCCGCTTATGCCAGTGATCCGGGGTCGCGATAATGACGGCGTCGACATCTTTGCGTGCGAGAATCTCGTTGTAATCCCGTGTGGTGAAAATGTTGTTGCCCCACAGCTCCTTGGCGTGTTCGCGTCGTCCGTCGTAACAGTCCGCGACGGCAACCAGCTTGACGCCTGGAACCTGAACTGCGACCTTGGTATCGCCCTGGCCTTGAATTCCCGCCCCGATCAGCGCAACCTGAATCTGATCGTTCGCCCCTTTGGGCCTCGTGGGTTCGCTTTGAACCGCTGTCAGCGCATGCAACTTTGTTGCGACAAGCGTATTGGCGGTAACTGTTCCCGCCACCTTTAGAAAACTTCTGCGATTCAATTCGTGCACATTGTCCTCATCGTTGAAATCCGGGAAGAGACTTAACGTCTGTCATCATAGATGGCTTTGACGACTCTGTGCACGGGTTGAAACCCTGAGCAGGACGGGCGGATGGGTGAGGTCAGGGTAAAGTCTTCGAGGAGAATGGAATGAGGGCGGAGGCGTTGGAACACGCTGTGCCGTTTTCGGGAAGACTGATAAGCTGCGTTGAGCAGAGGTCGTGAATGTTGCGTTTGCGCTGGCTTAGTTCGGGGGGCAATCGATGATCCGACGCGGGCGTATCGGCATGGGCCTGGTGGGGCCTGGGTTTATCGCGGCGCAACACATTGAAGCCGTGCGACGTCTTGGTTATGTCGATGTGGTCGCGGTTGCTGGATCCACTCTGGCATCGGCCGAGCGCAAAGCGGAACAGTACGGTGTCGACCGCGCTTACGGAAGCTGGGCCGAGCTTATCGCCGATCCGGACATCGACGTGATCCACAACACTACGCCGAACCATCTCCATTTGCCCGTCAGCCTGGCCGTTCTCGCGGCAGGTAAGGACGTGATCTCGGACAAGCCTCTCGCGCTGAATACAGGCGAGTGTCGCCAGCTATGCGATGCCGCTGCCAAGGCTGGCGTCGTCAACGCGGTGACCTTCAACTACAGGGGCAATCCGCTCGTGCAGCAGATGCGCGCGATGCTTCAAGAGCAGGCGATTGGCCGCGCCGTGTTCATCCATGGCCACTACGTGCAGGACTGGATGACCGATGACCACGTGTACTCCTGGCGTTCCGATCCAGCCAAAGGGGGCCGTAGTTCCGCGCTTGCAGACATCGGTTCGCATTGGTGCGACCTCGCCGAGCATGTGACCAGTGCGCGCATCACCGCGGTACTGGCTGACCTCGCGACCGCCGTGCCCACGCGCTACTCCGCGGGTGGCTCTGCAGAGGCCTTCGCGAAGAGTGCTGAGCAGGGAAGCCCCGTCGCTGTCTCTGGCGAAGACCTTGCCACAGTGCTTCTGCGCTGGAGTAACGGCGCGCGCGGCAGCCTCACTGTAGGGCAGGTGATGCCCGGCCACAAGAACGATCTCCAACTGGAAGTGAACGGACGCACAGGTTCCTTACTTTGGAACCAGGAGCGTCAAAACGAACTTTGGCTGGGTAGCCATGATCAGCCGAATCGCATTCTGGTGAAGGACCCCTCTCTTATGCTGCCCGAAGCGCGCCGCTATGCGCATCTTCCTGGCGGCCATCAGGAGGGCTGGGCAAGTGCGTTCAGCAACGTTATCGCCGATATCTATGAGTGGGTTCGCGAGGGCGGCAAGCAAGGTGCGCAGCGAGCGACTGTGTGCACGTTCGCGCAGGCGGCGCGAACAGTGAACCTTGTCGACCGCATGCTCGAGAGCCATGCGCGCGGTGGCGTTTGGGTTGAGGTAGATCCATCACAGCCAGAGGAGGTTTCGGCATGACGTGGTCCATGAGGGCGCGGCTGAGCGCGATGATGTTTCTGGAGTACTTCATCTGGGGTGCGTGGTATGTCACCCTGAGCACGTGGCTTGCGGAGTCCCTCCACTTCAGCGGCGGGCAGATCGGCGTCGCTGCGGGGGCGACCGCTGTAGGCGCCATGGTTGCGCCCTTCTTTGTCGGCCTCATCGCAGACAAGCTGTTTGCCACGCAGAAGGTTCTTGGGGTATTGCACGGGCTTGGTGCGGTGTTGCTGTTTCTAGTTTCGCGACAGACAAGCTTCGGCTCTCTCTACGTGTTCGTCTTGCTCTACTGCTTCGCCTTCATGCCGACGCTGGCGCTCACCAACTCCCTTGCGTTTCGACAGATGCGCGATGCCAAGGTCGAGTTCGGACCCATTCGTGTCCTTGGAACCGCCGGCTGGATCGTCGCCGGATTGTTGGTGGGCTCCCTCGCCTGGGAGAAGTCGCATTACCCCGTGCAGCTTGCGGCTGGAGCGTCCCTGTTGATGGCGCTTTATTGCCTGACGCTGCCGTCCACTCCGCCACTCGCGAAGGATGTTCGCTTCACCCTTGGCTCCATCTTTCCACGCGAAGCTGTTGGATTGCTGCGCGAGCGATCGATGGCAGTGTTCGCGATTGCCTCGTTCCTGATCTGTATTCCGCTGCAGTTTTACTACGCGTTTACAAATCTTTTTCTCAACGAGAAGGGTGTTGTGAATGCGGCGGGCAAGATGACCGGCGGCCAGTTCTCAGAGCTCTTCTGCATGCTGCTCATCCCCTGGTTCTTTCGACGGCTCGGCGTCAAGTACATGCTGGTCGCCGGCATGCTGGCATGGACGGTTCGCTACGTCCTGTTCGCCTATGGTGGCGTTGGCGATCGCATGTGGATGCTTTGGGGAGGCATCCTTCTGCACGGCATCTGCTACGACTTTTTCTTCGTCACTGGCCAGATCTTCATTGATCGCAAGGCGCCACAGGCCCTGCGCGCGGCGGCCCAGGGTTTGATCACGTTGATCACGTATGGGGCGGGGATGTTCGTCGGTTCGTGGCTTTCGGGCGCCGTCGTTGAGCACTACGCCGTCCGCAACGGCGTACTTCCTGCCACGCATAACTGGCATGCCGTGTGGATGTTTTCAGCGGCTGCCTCCGGTATTGTTCTCGTGCTGTTTCTGCTGACCTTCAAAGACCCCGACCGCTCGATGGATCTGAGGGAAGACGGCCTGCAGGCGATGCCGATCGAAGTCGCGCCTTAGTCTCAAGTTCTCTGCGTCTTGATTCCCTCAGGCCCACCAGGCTTCCACTGGTGGCTCGCGAAGTAACGCACGCGACAGCAGGCTCACTGCCGAATCCAACCCTTCATGGATCGAGGCCAACGCATCTTCGTGCTCAATCGAGAGCACGTAGTCGTAGCCCACCAACCGCAGCGCTGAAACGATCGTCTTCCAATCGAGTTCCGAGTGGCCCCACCCTACGGAGCGAAACAGCCAGGAGCGTTCGGCCATCCGCGAATAGCTCTTCGTATCGAGCACACCGTTTCTCGCGATGTTTGCCGGATGCAGCGCGACATCTTTTGCATGGACGTAAAAGATGGCCTCACCCAGGGCTGCGATCGCGGTCGGTATATCCATGCCCTGCCACCAGAGATGGCTTGGGTCTAGATTGATGCCGATCGATGGCCCGGCCTCCGCACGCAGCCGCAGCATCGTCTCTACGTTATAGACCGCGAACCCCGGATGGGCCTCTAGTGCCACCTTTACCCCGTGAGCCGAAGCGAATTCGGCGGCTTCGCTCCAGTAGGGAATCAAGCGCTCTTCCCACTGCCAGCGCAGAGCCTTCGCATACTCCGGAGGCCACGCCGCTGTGATCCAGTTCGGCGTCTGATCCTGCGGCGAACCGCCAGGACACCCCGAGAACGTCACGACTACGGGAACCTCCATCTGCTCGGCCAGTTCGACCGTCTGTCGAAACACATAGTCATCCCGCTCTGCAATCGCCGGATCCGGATGCACGGCATTCCCATGACACGAAAGCGCGCTGATGCCGAGCCCGGCATCGGCGAGCTCGCGTTTGTACGCTGAGATTCGCTCGCTGTTCCCGAGCAGCGTCGCGACGTCCAAATGCGGGGAGCCTGGCCAGCCGCCGGTACCTATCTCTAGCATCGTGATCTGCGGCCATCGCCGAATGGACTTTAGGGCCTCTTCCAGAGGCAGATCGTTGAATACGGCGGTAAACAATCCAAGCTTCATTCGCAACACTCTCCAAGACAACGGGAAGGAAACAATACCACTGTTTGATCGTAACTAACTCACTGGTGGTTATGTGCGGACCCGTCTCAATAAATGCGGCGCACTGGATGAAAACCAGCGAGAAACGTATGGCTGAAAGGGACACCGTAAATAATCATGCAGCTTGTTGGGCACTGCAGGCCGCGGAGTTAGCCCGGTTGATCGGCGACCAGGAGACGAGGGAAGAGATGCGCACGCAATACAAGACGCTCTTCGTTCCCGGCCGGAGGGCGCTCGACGGCAGCTTTCCCAAAGAGCTTGCACGTACGAAGTCCTATAGCTATTCCATCTTCAACTTCGATATCATGGCGACGCTTTGCCAATCGCTCCCAGGAGATTGGCCAAGCCTGTATTCTTTTGTCTTGCCCGGTGGCCGCGGGATCTGCAAAGCAGCCGCCTTTCTCTACCGGTATCTGCAGGACAAGAGAACGTGGCCGTACAAGCAAGACGTCGAGCACTTTGCTTCGTTGCCGGTCCGTTCGCCCGGCTTACGTTTCTGCGGTCTGGCTTGCCACCACCAGGAGTATTTGCAGTTATGGACCAAACTGAATCCCGATCCGACCGATCCAGAGATTATCCGCAACTTCCCGATTCGGCAATCGCTGCTTTGGGTAAACCCGCGTTCGAGGTCAATCCGAAAAAACTATGAAGCCGTCACGCGTCACCGCCGTATATCTACTGCTAGGCGCGTTCCTGATCACTGCGCCTGTAGCCCATTCGCAGACAGTCCAACAGCCAGCCGCTGCGGCTTCAACCGTGGAGCGGGAGACCGTCGGTGATGCACCTGACGACCCGGGGCCGTTGGCAACTGATCTATCACCCGCACTGAAGCCTGCCGCCATCCGCGGCGCGATCAAGAAAGTCGCCGACTGGCAGCTGCGCGTCGCGGAGCCCCACTTCAATTCACAATGGACCTTCGCTGCTCTCTACGATGGCTTGATTGCGGCCTCGGTAGCCACGGGCGATTCGCGCTATCGGCAAGCTGTTTTTGACTATGCGACGAAGCAGCAATGGGAACTCCTCGACGACCGCTTTCCTCATGCTGACGACATGGCGCTCGGGCAGGCATACCTCGAACTTTATCTCGCCGACCCTCCTGCGCATCGGGATCCCCAACGCATCGCCGATACCAAAGCGATTCTCGATCGATTGGTGGTGCGTCCGGATGATCCTGCGAAAGATCTCTGGTGGTGGTGCGATGCGCTGTTCATGGCACCGCCGGTGCTTACACGTATGAGCATCGCGAGCGGCGATCCGAATTACCGGCAGTTTATGGAGCGCGAGTGGGCCATTACTACCAAAAGCCTCTACGACCCGAGTCATCATCTTTATTTCCGTGACGCTCGCTACCTGACCAGGAAAGAGCAAAACGGACAGCCGATCTTCTGGTCTCGCGGCAATGGTTGGGTCATGGGTGCGCTGGTTAAAGTGCTGCAAACCATGCCAGCGTCAGATCCGCGACGGCCAGAGTTCGTCCAACAGTTTCGCGATATGGCTGCGGAAGTGGCTTCCATTCAAGGGCAGGACGGCTTGTGGCGCTCTGGCCTGCTAGACCCCGATTCCTACTCTCTTCCGGAGATCTCCGGATCGGCTTTCTTTACGTACGCTATCGCCTACGGAATTAACGAGCACATCCTCGATCGGGATAGATATCTCCCGGTGATTAAGCACTCGTGGGCGGGGATGGTGCGCCACATCTATGCGGACGGGCGGCTAGGTTCGATCCAGCCTATCGACGGCCAGCCGGGCATCTTTAAGCCGTCTGCGAGCTATGTCTATGGTGTGGGTGGATTCTTACTTGCTGGAGCCGAACTTGATAGACTCTCTCGTGAGAAACACGTCCCGTCTGATCCGGGAGAATAGCGGAAGGTCGCGGCGGGACAACGTACACATTTCTTCTGCGCGAGAATGCTCCTGACGCGTATATTCACGCCGACGGCGCGGACCTCGGTGCGATCGATCGCGGATTGCGAGTGGTGTCCGTTACGTTCCCTGGTGACACGGCCTATAGAGAAAGGCCTGTGAGCTTTTCCTGGTAACTGCCGAGGTTCCCTCTGCAGTGAATCAAACGTATCTTGGCCAAGATCAGTGCTACGAGTGGAGCTTACGGAGATAGTCCGCGTCCAATTGGAGCGCTTGCTGCCACGCCATGTCGAAGGCCTCCTGCTCCACGAAGGCATGCTCAATGTGCTGCGAGCGGGCCGCCTCCGCGAAGATGGGGTGGTAGTCGATACTGCCCAGGCCGAGTTCGGTCACCTTGGCGTCGTGTGGATCGGTCAACGGAGTGCTGGGCAGCTTGAAGTCCTTCACATGGAGCATTGAAATGCGGTGGGGGTGATTCTTCATGAGGTCGACAGGATTCATACCTGCTACCACAGCCCATCCGCAGTCGAGCTCGAAGGTGACCTTCTTTGGGTCGGTCAGGCGCAGCAGCTCCATGTAGGGCATCTTGCCCTCCGTCTCGGCGAACTCGGGGACGTGATTGTGATAGCCAAAGCGGATGCCCTGTGCTGCGGTGCGTTTCCCCATCGCGTTGAATTGGTCGGCGTTGAAGTGCCAGTCGTCGATCGTGAACGGAACGTGGCCGCCGGTTCCCGGGGCAACGGGATTGCGATGGCCCGGACTGGAGCAGATGATGAAGCGCACACCGAGCTGCTTGTCGTAGGCGAGAATCTCGTCGAATCGCGCCTGCAGATCCACAAACGGATGGTGGGCGCTGACGCAGCGCAATCCTGCACGGTCCAGCGCGGCGCGAATCTCCGCTGCGCTTAGCTTCGGCAGAGCGGCGGCTTCAACCTCGGTGTAACCGGCCTTGCTGACCGCGGCCAAGGTGCCTTCGAGGTCCTTCGCCATCTGCTCACGGACCGAATAGAGTTGCAGACCGAGTGGCAGACCCAGGGGATTGGCGAGGGCAAGACGGTCGGCGAAGCTGAGTGTTCCAATCGCCACCATGGCGCCTACGAAGTGTCTGCGAGAGATCATCATCAACGTTCTTCTCCTAAAGATTCCTGCGGGCTGAGGGCCCCACGCTATGGTATCGGGTCATACGTGACGTACGCGAAGCGCATGGAGTCCGGCGCCCAGGAGTTGACGTTCATGGTGCCCTGACCTCCAGTAGCCTCGACGAGCGTTTTCTGCGTGGTGGCGACTTTGTCGTGATCGATGGCGACGAGCTTAATCTCGATGTGTACGTTGCGGGGGTTGTGTGTGGGCGTACCGGCCGGGTAGGCGATGTAGACGAGATTCTTGCCATTGGGGGAGATGTGCGGAAACCAGTCCTCGAGGCTGTCGCTGACGACCATCTGCGCCTTTACATCATCGGGACCAGCGCCGTCGGCAGGCAGGCGCCATGCGGCTTCTTTGCCCGAGCGGTCGGAGTTGATGTAAATCCATTTGCCGTCGGGCGAGTAGTCCGGGCCGTCGTCCTGGTGAGGGTTGAAGGTTAGTCGGTCCTCCGCACCGCCAGCTGCGGGCTCGCGATAGATGTCGTACTGACCGCTGCCGTTGCGCTGCGCGACGAAGGACAGCTTCTTGCTATCCGGCGACCAGCCGTGGAAGTAACTCGGCGAGTCCTCGGTCATCAACTTCACGTCCGTGCCATCGGCGTTTGCGAGGAAGACCTGGGATCCTTTGTGCGGGGCAACGCTCGCCGAGAAGGCGATCATCCTGCCGTTGGGCGAGATGGCCTTGTCGTTATTGCATTGAAAGTTCGCCGGGATGGCGAGCTTCTGAGGCGTCTCGGCGGTGCCGTCCTTCTTGAGGACGAGCTTGTAGATCGCGCCGCCCGAATTCAAGATGAGATACTTGCCATCCGGCGACCAGTTCGGCGCCTCCCAGATCTGGTCCGCTGAGTAGACCAGATGCGACGAGCTGTCGCGCAGATCGTAGACATAGACCTTGCTGCGAAGATGCTGCTCTGCCTGCTGTGCATGGAGCGGGGGAGGCGAAATGCCATGCGCGGCGAGCGCAACGGTGCAGCAGAACAACGAGGGCATCGACAAAACCTTCATCTGGATGAAGCTCCTTAGGTGGTGAGTATTCCGAGTCTAGTGCACGTGGGAAAGGGCGATTCTCGACCCCAATTTTACGTTGGGTGCGGAGTTGGCTAGTGGACCTCGCCAGCCTTGTTCACGAGCAGTACATTGGAGAATGCGCCACTGTCCACCGTCGTCGGAAAGTGCGGGCAGAAGCCAATCCCCACATAGTACGGCGCATCGAAGTGGACTTTCACCGGCGGCCCGAACTGATGCATCGGCTCGCCCTGCACGCTGATGAAGAGGGCAACCTCGTCGCCATGCTTCTCGAGGCCGATCCGCTTTGGCAGCACATCCGGCGGCAAAAGGCTACCTCCCATGCGGAACTGCATATCCTTGATGAATGTGTTCTTCTCCGCGCGTTCAGCCAGGTGCACCATGCCGGTGCCATGCTCGGCCGCCATGACTTCCTTCGCATCGTCGTCGAGATCCTGGCGAATGATCAACACAAGCTTTCGATCATGCGGCGGCTCGGCCACCGGAAAGCTGACATCCGCGGCGAACGAGACATCGCCCGACATCTTCTTCCAAAGAAAGCGAAACTCATCGCGGTTGTACCAGATGTTGTAGCCCGCGGAGTGGATGGTGTAGGTCCTGGTTGCTGTGTCGTAACTCGCGCTGCCCGGAACCAGCGCGGCGCCGATATCCGACTGGCCCTGAAAGATTCCGATCGGCGTATCGAAGTTCTTGCTGGCACGATGAAAGCCGGGTGGAGGAGGGACCTGCTGGTGCGTCGGCGAGCCTGGCAGCGACCAGTCGGGAGCCACCGGCGGCGTCTGTATCTGAGAGCATAGCGGAATCGGCGCCGTACCTAGCGCCAGCACCAGAAGAGATTTGGGTAGCAATCCAGTTTTAACAAAAAACGTACGGGCGTTCGCGAAGAGCTTGCGGCAGTTCAACGTAAAGTTCCTCCATTGCATGTCGTCAAACGGCAAAGTCGAGGGCGATGACCTCATGTAAATTGATCGTTGGCACATCGAGCACAATCATATCGCCATCTTTGTGAAACGGTATCTCATTGCCTGCCACGAGCAAATGGGCTTTTGTAACGCGACGTTCACTGGGCACACGAACATAAACCTTCTGAGTGGAGATTGGGATAATCTCGCGTATTGGCCCCTTCATCATCATGGGATTCGTTAGATTGACCAGATGCACCGTCATGGAATTCTTCTGCGCCCAGACGGAAATGTCCAGGACACCGCGGCCTTTAACCGATAGGGGAGCAGGCTCGTTCGTGGCCCAGAGCACTGCATTGCGCAAGAGCTTTGCATGGTCCACATCCAGCACCTGCCAGAAGGTGTAGTCAATATCCCAGGGGAAGTACACGACGCGGCCTTGGCCTACGTTATGCGCGAAGGCCCCAACATCGTGGGTTGTCTCAGATGGAGGAAAGCACTCCTCCATCGGCAAGTCGGGGTAGGTCGGAATCACTGTGAGTGGCGCGTATACTCCCGTGTCAATTGGATCGACGCGGACCCTGTTAATGCCGTTGATGATCCGCCCCGCATCCTCAAGTCCAGCCAGCATTGGATGATATTGTCCGGTTGCGGGGTCCTTCTCTAACGCGAGATAGGAGTTGAGCATGGGGCCTTCCTTGCTGCCTGCGTAGGAGGCGCCGAAGAGGGAAGCTAGTCCGAAATTCTTGCGCTGGACGCCCCACTCGTCGTACAGGGAAGTCTCATAGGTCGCGATCACACTTCCACCGCGCTCGACGAACTCCTGAATCTGCGCGCATTGTTGGTTGGAGAGTGCGGCGATATTGGGAAGGATCAGCGTACGGAACTGTTCGACATGGTCTTGATCCAGCAAACCATCGTGAACCATTTCAAATGGAATTCTGGCTTCCACCAATGCGTGGTAAAAGCCGAGTCCTGGCTCGTTTACCTTCGCCTCTGCTTCCGGGCCGCCATAGAACTGCGCCGTCTGCTGAGAGTAAACCATGCCTACGCGAGCAAGCGATCGTTCGTTCCGGAGGTAGCGTTCGTTCGCGTAATGCCATTGGAATACCTCATCGACAACGGGGAACCAGCGCTTGTCAAAGGGCTTTGCATTGAATTTTGTGAAGACCGGACGAAAGTCCTGGGCAATTCCATCGACCATCCAGAGACGGATCTCATCACCGTTCTGCACAGAGTCTTTCCAGCGGTACCGATCTTCCAACCCAACGCTCGTAAGGCCGGCGATGGCCTTTCGTCCCATGGTGGAGCGGAATTCCTTCGCATCTTTCCCGGCGGCCCAGGGAGGAGTGAGGCCGGCCCTGCCTTGCCGATCCGCACACGCTGTAGGCGCCAGAGCTCCGAACATTTTCATGTCGAGGCCGCTCGTAGCTCCGCCTCCACCATTCGCCAGGAAACTTGCATTGGGATTGATTGACTGAATCTTGTTATTCCAGACATGCCACAGTTCAAACAGCCTTTTTTGCTGCCAGACGATGTACTCGCGCCGGGCCGGATTCTGGGGATCGTTGGTACGGGGAAGATCCAAGCCTGAGAAGTCGTGAAAGTTGCTTCGGCAGTGTTCGCAGTAGCACATTCCATTGCCCGCCCAGCGGTTGGTGAAGATGCCATCCGGCATGTACTTTGTCATGATCTCTTCGTGCACCGACGTCATGAACTCAAAGTTGTAAGGGCCCAGGGCGCAGGTGAGCCAGAAGTCCGGATCCGATGCATGTCGCCGCTGCTTCCCGTTTTCATCTACGGCTAGCCAATCTGGATGCGCCCTTTGCACGTCAACATGACACGCATGCGGATCCGTTCGCGCAACCACGTTCATGCCTAGCTTGCGGCAACCTGCGGCGATATCGCCGTACGCATCCATATCCCCGAGCCACTTGCTGCGATAGTGAAAGGGAACCTGGGTGGGGTAGAAGGCGACACATCCGCCCGCATTCAGAATGGCGGCATCCGCATGGACCTTCTTAAAATAATCCAGCCAAAATTGAAGGTCGTAGTTTCCCGGATCATTCTCAACAAAGCTTAACTGGGCCCAGCGCATGGGCCGGTCATACCAGGACTTAGCCGCAGATTTGTCAGCGGCCAAAGGCTTCGAAGCTGCGGCTGCTTGCCCCTCGATACCTACAAAACAAGCGGTTGAAAGGGCCGCAGTCTGCTTGAGAAATGTCCTTCTTGTGCTCTCCATCGTGTCTCCCGGTATAAACGATACAAGAAGGCCAATCAGGCTGCTTGCCACGGCAAAACCCGGGAGAAGACGATTGAAAATAGTCAGGGAGCCCGTAGAGTCGGCCAGGAAGAGCATGCTGAGGCGTGGATCGAAGTCGAGATCCCCCGGGTTCGTTTTGCCACGGATCTTTCTTGCGACGATTCCGCGTCAACTGAGGCCGCGTCAACTGGCGAGCTTGAGCAAGTGGCCGAGAAGCTTGTTTGAGAACTACAAACTCTGGGGCGCAGATGGTTACTGCTGCGGGTGGCCGATCTCGAGGACGATCTTGCCGGGCTTGTGGGGCGCGCCCTCAAGCATGTCCTGGGCCTGGCGTGATTGTGAAAGCGGCAGGATTGAGCCGACGCGTGCTGTGATTCTGCCGGCGTCAAACAACGGTGTGAGCGTCTGTAGGCGCGCGGTGGTTACTTCCGCATAGAAGAAAATGGCCCCAGTGGGCGGTGGCTGCATGGAAACCGAAGTGACGAGTTTGCCTCCGGGTTTCAATGCAGCGACCAGACGCTGCAACGTGCTGCCTCCGACGGTATCGACGATGGCATCCACTTGCGGAAGGTCCTGCTCGAATGCGGACCTGCTGGAGTCGACGATGGATTGCACACCTAGAGAGTGGAGCAAGGCTGGTCGTCGAGCCGGGCGATGGCTATGACTTGGATGCCGGCGTCTACGGCTAGTTGTACCGCGTAGGCTCCGACGTTCCCGGCGGCCCCGACGATCATTACGGTTTGTCCGCGCGTCGCTTGTGCGTACTGAAAGAGCATTTGCCAAGCGGTAACCGCAATCACGGGAGCTGATGCTGCTTCTACGAAGTTCAGCGACCGCGGTTTGCGGGCGACCATCCCGGCGGTGGCGACGGCAAACTCGGCCTGGGCCCCACAGAACTGCGGGTTGGTGACACCATAGATTTCGTCGCCCGGCGCGAAGTCCGTAATGCCAGGGCCGACCTTCTCTACAACGCCGGAGAGGTCCGAACCGAGGGTGAGCGGGGGTTGAGGACTGACCTTGCTCTTGCCTTCGCGGATGATCGCGTCCCACGGAGCGACGCCTGCGGCCATCGCGCGCACGAGAATTTCGCCGGGGCCCGGAGACGGGACGGGCATATCCTCGACCACGACTACGTCTGGCGACCCGAAGTTATGAATTCTGGCTGCCTTCATGGTTAATGCCTCGTCGGGTTGAAGATACTCAAAATCGATCGAGATCTCGAATGATTGCGATTAGGCCAGACGCGAGGAGAGGAATCAATGGGACGAAGGTATCGACCAATACTTTGGTGTGGATCGATACGTTCGTCCAATGGATTCGTCGTCGCGCTTCTGCGAATCTTGCCTTGAACAGTCACTCGCTCTGACATCGAAAGGAGTACCAAATGGACGGTACGAATGGACTGAAAGAGGCTCCCGGCGTGAGTGCGCCTGTCGCGTCGAACACGCTTGGTGTGAACGTTTTTACCGCACCGGGAAAGGCGATGGTCGGCGAGCGGCCAAGGCCTTTCGGCGAGCCGCTGGGTTTTGATCCAGCCACGTCGACGTTGATCTTCGGCGAGCACGACGCGGTACTGGTGGATGCCATGACGACGGTGGCTGAGGCCGAGGCGCTCGCGGACTGGATTGCGCTGCATAACCGGAACCTTGAGACCATATATATAACGCACGCGCATTTCGACCACTTCTACGGTCTGAGCGTTCTTCTCGACCGTTTCCCAGGCGCTCGGGCGATCTCAACGCCCAAGGCGGTGGAGGGGATAAAGATGTATTTGTCTCCTCCAGTGCAGCAGTTAGCCCGCCGAATGTTCCCTGGGCAAGTGCCCACGAAGTTGGTTGGACCTGAGCCCTATGAGGGCGAGACCTTCACGCTTGAGGGGCACGAATTGCGCATCATCGAGCAGGGCCGCACCGATTGTCCCGATTCGACGTCTCTCTATGTTCCATCGATCGGCCTGATCGTCGCTGGCGATGTCGTGTACAACCAGTGCCGCATGTACGTTGGCGACACTACCTCCGAGAGCCGGAAGAATTGGATCGTAGCGCTGGATCGATTAGCGGCGCTGAATCCGGCGATGGTCGTTGCGGGTCACAAGAAGCCTGGCGCGCCCGACTCTCCCTCGACGATCCAGGAGACCAAGCGTTACCTGCAGGACTTCGACCGGTTGCAGAAAACCGCCTCGTCCGACCAAGAGTTGTTCGATCAGATGACGGAGCTATACCCGCATTGGGTAGCCAATCAGTCGTGGTTGATGTTCGGATTCCCGATGGGATAACCCAGGTCAACCGCGACGGCCTGCACATACACGCCTTGAGAAACAGTGGGGACAAAGGGAACGCTCCCCACTTTCAATGAATGGGACGTACCGTCTGTCCGCAGTACTGGTTCCGATTTCAGAGAGGAGAATCAAATGGCAACAAAAGGAAAAATCCTGGTACTGGTCTCGAGCGGTCGCGGCTTGCCTTTGAAGGATGGCAAGGTTTATACCGGTGCTGGCTACTACCTCAACGAACTGACAGTTCCGGTTCGCGCCCTGATGAAGGAGGGGTACGAGATCACCTTCGCCAACCCCACAGGCGACACGCCGCAGGTGGATGTCCATTCAGAGGTCCCCGATTTCTTCGGCGGGGACAAGGCCAAGCTTGAGGACTATCTGATATTCCGCGACGGCCTGCTTGGGCTCAGAGATCCAGTTCGCATCAGGGATGTCGTCGCGTCGGGGCTGGATCAATACGACGCTGTTTTCGTCCCTGGCGGGCATGGCCCGATGATCGATCTTCTCGATGATCCGAATGCCGGCATCGTGATGAGACACTTTCACGAAACTTCCAAGCCTACGGCTGTGCTGTGCCATGGCCCGATTTCACTGCTCTCGGCTCTTCCGAATTCGTGGGAGTTTGTCGCGGCGCTGGCGGCGGGCGATGCCGCTGGAGCGCACGCTAAGGCTCAAGGCTGGATCTATGCCGGATATAAGATGACCATCTTTTCGACAGCGGAGGAGCAACAGCGGGAGCCACTTGAGATTGATGGTAAGGTTCTCTTCTACCCGGACTTCGCCTTGACTACCGCGGGCGGCGATGTAAGTGTGGTCGCTCCATGGGGGAGCTACGCCCTTCAAGATCGAGAATTGATCTCGGGCCAGAACCCGTTCTCAGATGAAGCAGTTCTGAAACTTCTTCTGCCGGCACTCAGCGCGAAGAAGAAGTAAGTAGGGAAGTGGGGGCTGGTTCCGTGGTTTGCCCTGCCGGTAAGTGTAATCCAGGTTGGAGTCGTGAAGGAGGGTAGAAGTGAAACAGAAGAGTTATGAGATGCCCCCACGCGACGGCCTCACCGTCACACTTTTTATCACCGTCGCCGACATCGAGCGATCGGCTCGCTACTACGAAAAGGTCTTTGACGGCCGCATTCTCAGCCTGGGCGACAGCAAAGGCGCGTCTGGGCACATTCTGATCGCGAATACGTGGCTCATCGTCAACGTCGGGGGCGGGCCCACACCGGACAAGCCGTCGGTAACGCTGAGCGTCCTCGCCGATCCGGATAGGATTAGCAGCTTTATGAATATCCGGGTTGCGGATATCCAAACATGCTATGAACTATGGAAGAGTCGAGGGGCCGAGTTCATTACGGAGCCAATCCCGAAGTACGGCGAGATTCGCTGCTACGTCCGCGATCCTGACGGATATATTATCGAGGTCGGACAGAGCACAGACCTCACGTACGGTTAACGCTCGGCCCGGATTGTGCGTTTTTTGGGAAGACCTCCTTAATCGCAAATGGGACGGCCCTGCCAGGTCTTATTCGAGGCGCACGTTTGGGGATCGATCTCGATTTCAAGGCTGCTGGATTTGAAGTCGGCGGACAATTGATCGCAACAATACCAAGGTGTGGACCAATACCTTGGTCCAATTGTTTCGCCTCCCATTGTTTGGCTTAATTGTGTCTGGATTGTCGATGCGAGTGAGCACGGTTCATCGGGATTGGAGTTGGCAATGGACAGCGTACAAATCGAACAGAAGAGCTATGAGATGCCTCCGCGGGACGGGATCAGCATTGCGCATTTTCTAACCGTGAAGGACATCGAGCGAACAGCCCGCTACTACGAAAAGGTCTTCGGCGCTCGCATTCTGAGCCTGGGCGACGGCAACGCGCCCGCGTACCTTCAGCTCGCGAATATTTGGATGATTTTGAACGTAGGCGGCGGCCCGACGCCGGACAAACCGACGGTATCGCTCAGCGTCCCCGACCCGAATCACATTAGCAGCTTCATGAATTTCCGGGTTGCGGATATTCAAGCTTGCTATGAGCTATGGAAGAGTCGAGGTGCCGAGTTCATCACGGAGCCTATTCCCAAGTACGGCGAGATCCGGTGCTACATCCGCGATCTTGACGGCTATATCATCGAGGTTGGTCAAAGCACAGATGTGACCTACGGTTGACGCAGGGATGCCGCTCGTGTCGTTTAGTTATCCAGCTCCAATGAGAGTTCCGGCGAATTGTCTCGCGATGCGCTGGAAGTCTTCGCAAAAAGGCTTGTAGTCAGGGAGGAAGGGCCGCAGCACCAATGTCTCGAAGAATCATGTGGTATAAGCCTGGTGCCACTTGACTGGGCTGGCATCAGCGCATGACTGAACCATTTGATCCTCGGCGGATAATCTTGCCACCAGAGAATCCGTCATGGATCTCACGGCTTTAGATTGTGATTTGAGATCAGAGTTGGCCTGATTTGGGTTCCTTGAAATGTGAGGCTCGTCAGGAGTGGGCCGCGCGCCGGGGTGGCCCACTCCGAACCTCTCGGCCAAACGTGTCGTTCTTGCAGCGTGAGCACTATTCATCTTTTCCTCCTGTGCTTTCCAGTAAGCCGGGGGCGGCAAGAGAAAACAATTGGACGATGGTATTGACAATACTTTGGTATCTACGCGCGGCTGCGAATGTGCAGTCCCTCGCTGCGGTCGCGAACTCAATGGGCGGGGTTCTTGCCTTGTTCAGCTCCATACAAAGGTAGTGACCGATACCTTCGTCCAATAGATACGCGCGAGCTCTTCTGGCCTAATGACAAGACCGGTGGTGGTGCCCGCGAGAAGACATGTAGCGAAGCACCATTGAATAGCCGGGCGAGATACCGCGGAGGAAGTTGATGATCGAATCCTCTGATTTTCGGAATGCGAGATTGCCACTAAGCCATGGAGCTGGCCAGATACCTGTGCTTGGGTTTGGTACGTTGATCCCCGATGCAGCCGAGACGGTACGCGCTTCCAAGGATGCGCTTGAGGCTGGATTTCGCCACTTCGATTGTGCGGAACGGTATGGCAACGAGCGTGAGGTCGGAGAAGCGCTGGAAGCAGGATTGGACGCTGGAGAGGTAACCCGCGAAGGGCTTTTTATCACTACAAAGCTGTGGAATACCAATCATCGACCCGAGCGTGTCATGCCGGCGTTTGAAGCGAGCCTGGTGAGGCTTGGACTCACCTATCTGGATCTCTATCTCATTCACACGCCCTTTGCGTTTCAACCAGGGGCCAACCAGGATCCGCGGGATCAAAACGGAAATGTTCTATACGACCCGGGTGTTACCTTGCTCGACACGTGGAGAGCGATGGAGAGTCTCGTCGACGGTGGAAGGTGCGGAGCCATCGGGTTGTCTGACATTACCTTGGAGAAATTGTTGCCCATCTACGAATCGGCAAGAATCAAACCGGCCGTGGTGCAGGTTGAGTCGCATCCATATCTTCCAGAAACTGAGCTTCTGGCGTTCTGTAAGGAAAAGGGAATTGTATTCCTGGCTTTCGCGCCTTTGGGTCATGGCGCGAGGCCGGGGCCGATCGAAGATCCAGTGATCACAGCGGTCGCTGCGCGCGTCGGTAAAACGCCCGCGCAGGTATTGTTGGCCTGGGCCGTGCAGCGGGGGACAGCATTGCTTACCACCCCCAAGAGCGCGGAGCGTGCAAGAGAGAACATTGATATCTCTGCTCTTCCAGAGGACGCGCTTGACGAGATCAATGACATTCAGACGAGGCAGAGACTCAATGACGTGGTGAATACTGGCACGCCAGGTTTCATTCCACGCGCCAAGTCGGCATGAAGTCCAGACAACTGAGTGCCGATGTCGCTTGAATTCGTAGCCGCCTGTATCGCGTTGTGCCGATACGCTCCTGCAATTTCATTGGAGAAGCAAGGAATCGAAAATTCAAATGAGGCTCCTGGACCATCGTTGCGCATGGCGCACAAACGGCCGCAGAAGCGCTCTATTATCGATCTCCATACGCACAGTCCGATGCCCATACCGGCACCTTTCGTGGAATAGAAAGGCCCGAACAACAATTCGGTATCCTGAGCGTCGAAGCCGATTCCGGAATCCATGACGGTCAAGCGAACATGATCGGGCTCGCTAGTTCGGTCCTGAACAAATTCCCCCAGGGGAGGGTTGGTTCAGCGCACATAGGGAACAGGATTTTTCCCAGTCTCATAAAGGGAGAATTAGTGTCATCCGGCGTCGATCCGGCTTTGGAGTTCCGGCACCGATGCGCGCAGCGCTTTCTTCGCGCGCATCAACCGGGATTTCACCGCCCCGACAGTAATACCCAAGGTTACTGCCACCTCACGTGTTGAGCAATCTTTAGCAAGATAAAGCTCAGTCACAGACCGGAAGCCCCATGGCAAATGTAGTATCGCGCCGCGGAGTGACTCCTGTACTTGACGCTCTGCGTAGAGAAACTCTGGACTCGGGGAAAGATCAGGAAGTTCCTGCAAGACGAGGCTATCGGCTAAGCTCGTAGCGTTAATGTCTGAGATCTGGGCGCGCCGGCGTCGCCTCCGCAAAACCATGAGCGCGGAATTGATTGCAATTCTTGTCAGCCAGGTTGAGAAGGTGCAATCGCTCCGAAACTGTCCAATGTTCCTGAAGGCCTTGAGGAGCGAGTCTTGAAATACATCTTCAGCGTCTTCCCAATTTCGGACGATTCGGTATATGTGGCGTTTGATTCTTTTGGAATGACGCCGGGTTAACTCATCGAAGGCAACACTATCTCCAGATTTCGCGGCCAAAGTCAGAAGTGTGTCCGTTGCCCTTCGACCATCGACCTCGAGATCAGCCTGATAGCCACCGTTTGGTGACGTTCGCCAGGTTGGGCCGCTGACCACTCGAGAGGTGTCCAAAACAGGGACCGCATCGTTCTTTGGCATAGTTAGCTCCTTTTGTTTGATGACCGTCAATGGGAGTATCGAGCCTGGACGGCGATGCCGGTCGCCCTCTGTTGTGCGCCCCGGTCGGTCTCTTCGTGGTGTATCTGCGAGGCATTGCAGCTATTCAACAAGTCCCCGCTGGTCTGGTGCGGTTGATTGTTTTGATACGGCTTTTCCGGGAAGCCAGAATCTGATTAGGTCACGACTGCAGACCCAAATCCATTGGACGATGGTGTTGACCGACACCTAGGTGTCTGTCAATACCAAAGTTCAATAGCGTTGCCCGCGCTCTTCTGGTGTGATCCTCATAAACCGGGAGGAATTGTGATGTGTCACCTTCATAGAGCTTTCAAGAGGTCGATCGGATATGAATCCGAAAACGAATAACAAGGGAAGGCAAAGGTTATTCATCGGAAATGTTCGCGTCGCCATCCTTCTGGTGATCTTTGGAGCGCAGGTCCAAGTGATGAAGAGCCAGGATGAACAATCCGGCCGACGGCAGGCTAGCGCTGCGACGGTTCCTGCTGCGGTTGCAGGCAGCGTGAAGCTGACACTTGCCGAGACCGTTGACTTGGCCTTGAAACAAAATCTCGACATCCAAATTGCCAATATTGAAACTGCGCTTAAGCAGCAAGATCGCTTGATCGCGCGCTCTGACCTACTGCCTCATGCGAGCTTTGAGGCGGAAGATGGTATTAATCGTCATAACTTGAGAGCCTTGCTCGGGATTCAAATTCCGATTCCGGCCGTTCCTCACACCATCGGGCCCTATCAGGCGGTCTATATTGGGCCGACATTCTCGGCTCCGATTTTTGATCTGACGCTGATCCGCGAATTCCAAGCGAGTGGGCATCGCGTGCTGGCAAGCCGTGCAGATGAGCAAACGGTTCGCGAAGAAACTGTGCTGCTAACCGTTAGCGAATATATGGCCCATCTTCGCGCGGTTGCTAGCATCACGGCCGCTCAGTCCCGTGTGGAACTGGCGACACGCCTAGCTCATCAGGCCGATGACCTGCTTGCAGATGGAGTGGCAAGCAAGATTGATGTATCGCGCGCGCAGGTGAGGCTCAGAGACGAGGAGCAGCAGCTGATTGATGCGCAGCGCAATGCAGACACCACCATCTACGCACTGAAGCGCATTCTCAATGTATCCGACACCCTGCAGATTCAATTCGCGGACGAGCAGGACTTCTTTAGGATTGCCTCGCTCGATTCATCAGACTCACTAGCGACGGCCCTCGCACAGCGCCCGGAACTGTGCTCTTTGGTCGAGAGTATCAAGGCAGCCCAACTAACGCATCAGGCCGCCGTTGGAAGGTCCGTGCCAAAGTTCGCGCTAAACGGGTTCTGGAACGAGCAGGGTGAGACGTTCAGCACGGCCACTCCCGGATATCTTTACCAGGTCAGCATGACACTCCCCCTCTTCACAGGTGGACGGCTAAGAGCAGAACGCGAGAGCACGACTTTAGTTGAACAGCGGATACGGAAGGAACTCGCGCAAGAACGGAACCTGGTAACTGAGCAAGTACGCGATGGGGAAGTGGAGTTAAAAGCGGCCTTACATCAGGTGGAGCTTAGCCGTGAGGAAGTGCAGTTGGCCAATGAAGAGATCTCGCTCTCGCAGGGACGTTTTGAGTCGGGCGTAACCGACAACATCGAAGTCACCACGGCGCAGGACTCACTTGCCCGCGCAAACGACGCAGAAATTGGAGCCCTGTTCCGTTACAACATCGCACGCGCGCAGCTCGCTTACGCGATTGGCAGTGTGGAACAGACCTATACCCACCCGTAAACCCATCTGTGAGAGAGGACAAGGCCATGAGTGAAGCAGTTTTAGAACCACCAGTCCGAGATGCAGTCATCGCGCCCGACCCTCCAAAGGCCAACGGGATCGCCAAGAAGAGAAGGTTGTGGCTGATCGTGGGAGGTATCGCCGCAGTGATTGTGCTGCTGTTCTTCGCCGTCCGATACATGGTCTGGTCTGCGCATCATGAGACAACAGACGATGCTTATCTGGAAGGCCATCTGCATCCAATCAGCGCCCGCATCACGGATACTGTTCAGCAAGTGCTGATCGACGATAACCAGCATGTAATCGCAGGGCAGACCCTCGTTCTTCTTGATCCTAACGACTATAAGGTGAGGCTGGACCAGGCGCAGGCAGCCCTCGACGAGGCAGGCCGACATGCTGACACCGCCGAGGCTGCAATTCGAGCAACCTCACAGTCGGCCATCGCGCAAACCACCCAGGCGCATGGATCTATCGGGGAAGCGGAGGCATCGATCCGAGCCGCGAAGGCAGCTGTCACCGCTGCACAGGCGGGAGTGCCGCGTGCTAATGCTCAATTGCAGGAAGCGACTGCGACCCTGCAACGCGAGGACGCGGATCTGCATCGGTATCGGGATCTATATGCGAGGGAGCAAGTCTCGAGACAAACCCTCGACCACGAACAGGCTAGTTACCAAGTGGCAGAAGCTGCACAGGCCGCGGCCCAGGAGCAAGTTCGACAGTCAGAAGCGCAGCTTGTCGCCGCGCAGCAGGGCGTCGTTCGTACCGAGGCCCAGTTGACGAACTCTGAAGGCGGATTGGAGTCTGCACAGGCAACTATGCTCGACACCCGGGTGCGCGAGGGCCAGTTTGCGACGGCGAAGGCAGCGGTCGCGCAGGCGGCCGCCGCGCTAGAAGAGGCAAAGCTGCAGTTGTCCTACACGATGATTAAGGCGCCTGTCAGCGGACGTATCGGCAGAAAGTCGGTCGAGGCCGGCCAGCGCGTACAGGTAGGCCAGCCGTTGATGGCGATCGTAGAAGACCGGCCATGGGTGGTGGCTAATTTTAAGGAGACACAACTCGAGAAGATGCGCATCGGTCAGCGTGTCGAAGTTGAAATCGATACATTCCCAAAACACAAGTTTTATGGACAGGTGGACAGTCTCGCTCCCGGTTCTGGTAACGAATTCGCACTACTGCCTCCGGACAATGCAACCGGCAACTTCACCAAGATTGTGCAGCGCATTCCGGTCAAGATCGTGCTCGATCAGGACAGTGTGCGTGGCTATGAAAATCTACTTTCGCCGGGAATGTCGTCCGTTGTTACTGTAGCCACACGATAGGGGCGAACTTCGATGGCAAGCACCACGGTACCTTCGGCGATAGCTGTGAAAGAGCCCGCGACAGCGGCTAACGATCATGTGTCGTTGAGGACGTGGATATGCGTTACCGGAGTGCTTCTTGGTTGTTTTATGGCAGTCCTCGACATTATTGTCACGAACTCTTCGCTTCGCGACATAGCGGGAACGCTTTCAGCCAGCTCGGATGAGATTTCATGGGTGCCAACGGCATATCTGGTTGCGGAGATCGTTGTGATTTCTTTGACCTCGTGGCTATCAGCTGCGTTCTCTCTCAAGAGATATCTTCTGGTGAACTCGGTCTTATTTATCGTCTTCTCTGTTTGCTGCGGTCAAACCCATTCTTTGAGTCTGATGATCCTTTTTCGCGTACTGCAGGGTTTCACCGGCGGCGTATTGATTCCCCTTTCGTTCGACGTGATCCTCACTTACCTGCCGCCATCCAAGAGAGCCATTGGCATGGCCATGTTCACCATAACCGCCACCTTTGCACCTGCCTTGGGGCCGCTCCTCGGCGGATGGCTGACCGACAATTACGGATGGCCATTCATTTTTTACATCAACATCATTCCTGGAATTCTGCTGATCGCGGCGGTGTGGTTCACCATGGAAATGCAGCCCATGAATCTCGATTTACTGAGAAGAGGTGATTGGTGGGGAATCCTTACAATGGCGATCGGCCTCGCTGCATTCGAGATTGTGCTCGAAGATGGAAATCGTAAGGACTGGTTTGGTGATCCCGGAATTGTGAAGCTGGCCTGGACTGCCGCAGTCTTCATTCCCGCCTTCATCCTGGTTGAGCTGCGGGAGAAAGAGCCGCTGGTCGACCTACGCCTGTTTGCGCGCAGAAACTTCGGACTTGGCAGCATCGTCAATTTAGCTCTTGGCATGGGCCTCTATGGCACCGTGTTTATCCTGCCTTTATACCTGGGACAGGTCCATGGCTACGATGCTACCCAGATCGGAGAGGTCATTATCTGGATGGGGCTTCCGCAACTCGCTGTCATCCCGTTTATCCCGAAGCTGATGAAACTGGTTGATGCGCGAGTCATAATCGGCTTTGGCATTCTTCTTTTCGGTGGCAGCGCGTTTTTTGATATCCATCTCGATTCGAATTTTGCTGGACCGCAGTTCTATATTCCGCTTATCGTTCGCGCGGTGGGTCAGCCTCTCATCATGACTCCTCTTTCCGCAATTACCACGGCCGGCATGGCCGAAGGACGTGAAAGCGGCGCAGCGTCGTCGCTCTTTAACATGATGCGCAATATCGGCGGATCAATCGGGATCGCCGGCCTATCCACGTTGCTTTCTGTAAGAGAGAGGTTCCACTCAGAACGCATCGGAGAATCAGTCACTATCTATTCGGGCGCTTTGCGCGAACGCTTGCAGCAGTCAGCAAATTACTTCACATCTCAGGGCAGCGACACGTATTCAGCCAACATGCGCGCGCTCCGCGCGGCGGGCAATACGGTCCAGCATCAGGCATTTCTGCTCGCTTATAGCGATTGTTTCCTGATACTTGGTTGTGTATTGCTAGCCAGCGGAATGGCGCTGTTCTTTATGAAAAGGACGAGACTTTCCGGGCCAGTCGGAGCACATTGATCCAGGCAATAGGTTCTTTTCGAGTTTCATCGGAACCGGCCATCCGAAACGGTTTCGGTGCATCCCATAAGGTGGACGCGGACGAAATTGAGTGCGTTGGAGGGAACACATGCCAGGGAAGAATCAGCAGTCTTCAGCGATCCGGGATCGCGAGCAGCAAAAGAAGGATGCGCTGGCTCGCGAAGCTCGTACTGGTACAACCGCCGCAGACATCGCGGTCTCGTTCCGCAACCATATGACCCATAGCGTGGGAAGGCCATTGGAGCTATCCAACCTGATCGATAAATATCATGCGGCTGCTGCCACCGTACGCGATCGCTTGATGGATCAATGGCTTGAAACAATTAAGACTTACAGACAGGGGGACGTCCGCGTTCTTGCATACCTGAGCGCCGAGTACCTTCTGGGCCCTCATCTGGAGAACGATCTGTTAAATCTGGATCTAACGCAACCAGCCGAGCAGGCCCTTGAAAGCCTTGGGCTCGAGCTAAACATTATCGCCAACGAGGAGCCTGAGCCTGGACTCGGCAACGGAGGCCTGGGTCGACTGGCTGCCTGCTTTCTCGATTCACTCTCTACGCTGGATGTACCAGTGATTGGCTATGGCCTGCGTTATGAATTCGGTATCTTTCGCCAGGAGATCGTAGATGGCTGGCAGGTAGAGAAGTCAGACAAATGGCTACAATTTGGCAATCCGTGGGAGATCGCCGCGTCCAATTCCTATGAAGTGGGTTTCTCCGGTCACACCGAGACGTATAAGGACGGCAAGGGCGCAACCCGTCACAGATGGGTGCCGGGCTACAAGGTAAAGGGAATTCCATTCGATACGCCGATACCGGGCTATAAGACGCGCACGGTCAACCGCCTGAGACTGTGGAAGTCCGAAGCTGTCGATTCCTTCGACCTGAGCGTATTCAACAGCGGCGACTATGCTGGCGCCGTGCGCGCCAAGATAGAGTCCGAGACGATCAGCAAAGTGCTGTATCCGCCAGACGAGAAAGAGGAAGGAAAACGCCTGAGGCTGACACAACAATTTTTCTTTACGTCGTGCAGCTTGCAGGACATGGTGCAACTGCACCTGGCTCTCGGAAAGCCCCTCGCAGAGTTCGATAAGAAATGGACGGTGCAATTGAACGATACGCATCCCTCTATCGGAATCGCGGAACTCATGCGCCTGTTGATGGATGAACACGAGATGGGATGGGAAGATGCGTGGCGGGTGACGCAGTCCACGTTTGGTTATACCAATCACACGCTTCTTCCTGAAGCGCTGGAGCGGTGGTCCCTGGAATTATTTGGGAGTCTGCTGCCGAGACATCTGGAGATTGTCTACGAAATCAATCGCAGATTTCTGGATGACATGCGATTTCGCTTTCCCGATGATGACGCGCGGATGCGACGCATGAGCATCATTGGAGAAGACGGCGCACGAAGCGTGCAGATGGCACACCTGGCTGTTGTGGGTAGCAAGGCCGTCAATGGCGTGGCGGAACTGCATACAGAGCTGCTGGAGAAAACGACTCTGCACGACTATTACGAAGCCTTCCCGGAGCGTTTCAGCAACAAGACAAATGGCGTTACACCCCGACGATGGTTGATGCTCTCTAACCCTGAGCTTACTGGCTTGATCGACGAGACTATCGGCACAGGCTGGCACAAGGATCTGTACGGCTTGAAGTTGCTCGAACCCTTCGCCACGGACAAAGGCTTTCTCGATCGCTGGCGGAAGACGCAGGAGTCCTCGAAGGGCAGGCTCGCCGCATACATTAAGGAAACGATGTCCATCGATGTGGATCCGACATCGATGTTCGATGTGCAGGTGAAGCGGATACACGAGTACAAGCGCCAGCACTTGAATGCGCTGCACATTCTCTCTCTGTATTGCCAGATCAAGAGCGGCATGATCAAGGACTTGACGCCGCGCACCTTCCTCTTTGGGGGCAAGGCCGCGCCCAGTTATACGATGGCTAAGCTCATAATTAAACTGATATGTCAGGTGGGCGAGCTTGTCAACAACGATCCCCAGGTGAAGGATCTGTTGAAGGTCATCTTCGTTCCGAATTACTCGGTTTCGCTCGGGCAGCGCATCTATCCCGCTGCCGACCTGTCTGAGCAAATCTCCACGGCCGGCTTCGAGGCAAGCGGCACCGGATGTATGAAGTTCATGATGAATGGGGCGGTCGCCATTGGCACTCTGGATGGCGCGAATATTGAGATCCGAAAAGAGGCTGGTGAAGAGAACTTTTTTCTCTTCGGGTTGACCGCACCGGAAATTAGCGACCTGCAACGTGCGGGTTACAACCCACACAGCTATTACGACAAGAGTCCACTGCTGCGAGAGGTGCTGGACGACCTGCGGGATGGCAGATTTTCAAACGGCGATCGAGCTTTGTTCGCCCCGGTGGTAAATGACCTGATGAATTCCGACCGATATTTTGTGCTCGCTGACTTCGATGCCTACGCCGCGGCGCAGCGAGAAGCCGGCAAGGCATATCTCGACACTGCACGCTGGGGTACGATGTCCTTATTGAATACGGCACGCTCCGGCAAATTCTCGTCCGATCGGACGATCCGCCAGTATTGTGAGGATATTTGGAAGCTGCCGGTTCCGAGCCGCTGACCTCAGCGGTACAGAGTTCCTCGCGTCAGCAGTACACAGTGTCCGCCGTCAGTCGAGGCGATCAGCAGATTCATCAGGATGATCATCAGGTCGTAGTGCCAGCCGTAGGTGTTCTTTCCCCAAAATCCGGTGTGCCAGGAGAAGATTTTCTTACTGATCGCCCCCAGCATGAGGGCGATCAATCCGAATGCTGCGAGTTGCGTGAGCACGCCAAAAGCGACTCCCAGGGCACCAGCGACCTCGGCGATTCCGAGAAAGATTGTGAAGCCTTTTGACATCCCGATGCTCTTGGCGCGCACCTCCGGATCCTTCAGATGGTTGTAGCCGCTGGTGACGAAGATTAGGCCCACCATAAGGCGAAGTAGCAGTAGGTTGAGGTCGGTGAAGCCGACGAGTTGCGGGAACATTGTGAGATCTCCTGAGCTCTGGATGGTTTCCTGGGCTTACTCCGGTCAGCGCATCTTGATTAGGCCTGAACCGGGATCTCGAAGCTATTGGACGAACGTATCGACCACAACCAAAGTATTAAAAGGACGAATCGGCGCAGCACCGTGCTCACCGTATTCCAAGAGGTAACACGAAGGTATTGCGTATACCATCGTCCAATTGAACCGCCGCATCACGTTGGAGTGTAATCGCTCCATTGCGGCCAACTCTGGGCGATCAATAGTCAACGAGAAAGAGGAAAGCGTGGACCACAACGAGGCAATCCGGAAACTTGATCATTTGTTGATCAGAGAGGCTGGTCACGCACAAGAGGCGGCAATTGAACTTGAAGCGTTGATTCCGTTCCTGCTGACTGACAAATCGCGGCAGCTCGCACAGTTGCAGGTAAAGGCAAGCCACAAACAAGCCACGGAATTTCGGGAACTTGCGCAGAAGGCCAAAGAAACCTAGGCGCGGACTGGATCGCGATTTAGGTCGACGCAGCAGGAGAGATTGGGAATTCCGTTGCGGTCGTATTGCTGACCGCCCGCCCAACGGTAGGGGACTGGAGGTGAAGGATGAAGGCAATTGTTGTCCATCAATATGGCGGTCCGGAAGTACTGAAGTACGAGGATTACCCGGATCCGGTAGCCGGCCAGGGCGAAGTGCTGGTGCGAGTGGCTGCCGCGAGCGTGAATCCGATCGATTACAAACGACGTGCCGGGTTAACGAAAGACTTTTATCCCATCCAGTTCCCGGGGCTAATCGGAGTCGATATCGCGGGGACCGTTGTCAGCAATGGGCCGGGAGTGGAAGGCTTTGCTATTGGTGACCGAGTGTTCGCTATGGCTGACAATACGTACGCAGAACTTTGTGTCGTGAATGCAGAGGTCTTGGCGAAGATCCCCAAAGGGCTTGATTTGATCCAGGCGGCGGCGCTGCCGCTGGTGACGACGACCGGCAACCAACTCCTTTCGGCAACGGACATCCAAGCGGGCCAGACGGTCTTGGTCTTAGGAGCTGCAGGAAATGTCGGGCGCTCGGCGGTATTCACTGCGAAGGACCGGGGGGCGACTGTGATTGCTGGTATTTTAAAAAGGCAGATTGATGAGGCGAAGACCGTAGGTGCAGATCAAGTGGTTGCAACCGACGATGACGTCGCCATCGCGAGCCTTCCGCCGCTCGATGCGGTGGCGGATACGGTTGGGCGAAGCACCGCCGAAGAACTTATGGCCAAGATTAGGCCCGGAGGAGTGTTCGCTTCGGTTATCGGGGCTCCGCAGAACGCCGCGAAGTACCCATCTGTGAAGGTCGTATTCGTCTTCTCTAAATTTGACAGGAAGACTCTCGAGTTCATGGCCGAAGCGGTGCGAGATGGCAAGCTGGTAATCCCAATCAGCGAGCAACTGCCACTCAGTGAAGCCGCGGAGGCTCAGGCAGCAGCAGAAAAGGGCGTGACCGGGAAAATATTGCTGGTGGCTTGAACACTTGTGGGACATGCAAGTCTAAGGAGAGATCGAGATCAATGAAGATCATCGTGGAGTTAATCCGGCTTCGAGGCCGAGCGGCAACGGGTGTGTGGAATGTCTAGCATCGCCCAAGGGTTGGTGGTTTCACCTCCGCCGGTGTGCCGAATGCGGGCACATCGGATGCTGTGACAGCTCCCCGAGCCAGCATGCGTCAAAGCATGCGACCGCGACTAGGCATCCGCTCATAACCAGCTTTGAGCCCGGCGAGGATTGGTTCTTCGACTATGAGAGCCAGACGATGATCAACGGAGTGGAATTGCTTCCACCGCACGCACATCCTGAAAGTCATCCGACACCCGGTCCCGCGGGCAAGGTGCCGGCCAACTGGGAATCGCTCCTCCATTAAATGCCCGGCTCAGGGTACCTGTGTTCAGCTCGGATTTCACCTGCGAGTATCTGCGCCGATCCGCGCTGTACGACAAGTAGCCAGATGCGATCATTCGTAAAATGCAGGAAGCTTCTTCTGCGCATCGCTTTGGGCTTGGTCATGGTTAATCCATAGCTGCGCATGTTCTTTTGCGAGGATTGCCGCTATTTTGTCCATGGACTGAAGCGATGCCTGCTTGTTCCAATTGTTGGAAGGGACATAGCGATGATCGAAGCTGGTTTGGAAGTGCGCGGCATCTCCGCTAAGAATTATGGGTCCGGTTTTGGGCAGCCTAACGAGCAAAGATTGGTGGCCCGGCGTGTGTCCAGGTGTCGAAAGCAGTACGAGGCTTCCGTCGCCAAAGATATCGTAGTCCCCGTCGATAAGCTTAACCGGATGCTTCTTGTTAAAGGCGACAGTATCCTGCCGGCTTCCAGCCCATTCGTACTCGACCCGTTGCACCAGCATCAGCGTGTTGGGAAACATTTCGATGTTTCCGGCGTGGTCCGGATGGCTGTGGGACACTCCCATCAGCTTTATATCCGAGGGCTTCAGATGTATCTCTTCGAGCTGGGCTGCCAGCGTTACTGGTTTGCGCCAGATCGGACCAGTGCCAGGCCCCCATTCGTGCAGCACGAGCTCATGATTCGGCAGTTTTGCTACAGCATCATCAACACCCGTATCCCACAGGAACCACCCTTGGGTGTGGTGAATTAGGTAGCAGTGCCCGGGAAAGCCAACGGGGACTCCCACGTTAACTCCTGGCGTCCAACGTGATTCGTCCGGGCCACTGCCATCCCCACAGTCGATTACATACAAGCGGTCTACTCCGGATTTGGCTTGCGGTTTGGGTGCAGCGGAAATGCGCATCGCAGCGATCGTAGCCGCCAGCGCCGAGGCGGTAATCAAGATGGTGAATTTCACCTTTGCTTTCACGAATTCCTCCATTTCAGATCTGATCAAGTGAGTGGTGGCCAACGCTGCTAGTTAGTCAGTGATTCGAAGAATTTTCTCTTGGCCCGCCGCGGTCGAGGGAGGGAAGCGTAATGGCAAGAATGACCCAGCCGGCCTGCCGATGGCTGACACCATTCAGCCAGAAAAAAATCGACGACGCAATTGGACGAAGGTGTCTGTCATACTTTCGTATCGACCGCGCATTTTCATGTCTAAGGCGGACGGTTTCGATGTCAGTTAGCGCTGAGGCGTGCTGAATCTGGAAGAAGCTTCTCCAACACTTGATACGAAGGTATTGTCGATACGTTCGTCCAATTGTTTACTCTCCTCACGTCTGGCCTAATCGAAGTCATTCGAGAGACGCGTTGATCGGGTTGAGAAGGCGTTTCTTTAGGGAGGAGACATCATGTGGAAGCTTGTGATGAAGTCTGCAACGCAGCGAGACCAAAAGATAATATCCCGCACTTTCCCGGAACGCAATGCGCGCTTTGCTCCCGTTGCGACGAGCTTGGCAGTTCTGGCACTTCTTGTCGCGACAGCCGTTCGAGCGCAGGACAAGTACCAGTTGAAATCACCCAGTGGAATCGCGTTCTCCGATTTTCGGGGATACGAGGATTGGGCCGACGTCTCGTCCGCACGTACTGACGAGATCCTCAAGGTAATCGTCGCCAACCCGGCGATGATCGCGGCGTACAAAGCGGGCGTTCCCGGGGGCGGCCATGCTTTCCCGGATGGCTCGATGATTGTGAAGCTGCAATGGACACACAAGAAGAGCACGGAAGCACCTTTCGTCGTGGAAGTGCCCGACGTGTTCAAGCAGGTCTTCGTTATGGAAAAAGACAGCAAGAGGTTTCCAAAAACGGGCGGCTGGGGCTATGCAGTGTTCAACTACGATGCCGCATCGGGAAAATTCGCGGCCGATCCTACAAGCCTCTCAGACTGCGGAAATGCTTGCCACACGGCCGTGAAGTCGAAAGACTACATCTTCCATCCTTACCAGAAACGTTAAATCGCACTTGCGTAGTAATTGGTGCGCTGCAAAGAAGCTGTGACTTCACGAGGCGTCATGTTCGACTTGGAAACGGTGCTTTGTACAAGATTCGGAACGAATCGTGTGACATGGCGCTGGCTAAATCGATCTGTTCTATTTGCCGTTTGGTTCAATCCCACACCGGCCAGTCGTCAACAAGACGATCGACCGAGGCTGAACGGTGTATGCGGATTGATTCGTCGTCTCGACTGCCTGTTCTTGAAAGTCCAAGGGTCCCTCTTGAAACGTGTCGATGAGTCGACGCCATGGTCCACAGTCGTCTGCGACTACTGGCAGAGCGAAGGGTAGAGGCTCCCAATATGCGTTGATCATCAAATGAAATCCGCCTCCGACCTCTAGGTAGGCGGTCATGGCGAGGCTGTGAGAGTCAACTGAAAGATCAGGAGCAGACAAGTGCACTCCGTCCCATTGAATCTTTGCGCGCTCGACGAAGTCGGCGAGTGACAGAAAGTTCCCGTCTCGATTTGCGACAAAACGGAGACGCAATTGGATCAGGAGCCTGACGAACCTGCGAAGATCGGCATGCGTCTGGCAGAGACTCCAGTCGAACCAGCTCACTTGATTGTTCTGGCAATACGCGTTGTTATTGCCAAGCTGCGTTCTCCTCACTTCATCACCCATCATCAGCATCGGAGTTCCAACCGAGAGTAGGTTCAGCGTCAGGGCGTTGCGGATCTGTCGTGCACGGAGCCGTTCGACTTCCCGATCCTCGGTGGGACCTTCCACTCCGCAGTTCCATGAATGGTTCTCGGAGGCTCCGTCGCGATTATTTTCCCCATTCGCTTCGTTGTGCTTTCCGCTAAACGAAAACAGATCATTTAGTGTGAAACCGTCGTGACAGGTCATGAAATTGATGCTTTGTTCTGGCGGATGGTGGCGTCTCGTATAAACATCGGGGCTTCCGAGAAGTCTCTGTTTCAGATTGAGCACGGTGTCTCGGTCCGATTTGAGAAAACGTCGGACGTCATCGCGAAAGCGCCCGTTCCATTCCTTCCAGCGATCTCCGGCGAACGACCCTACCAGGTAGAGTCCTCCCGGATCCCACGCCTCGGCAATCAGCTTTCTGCCCGCAAGCACGGGATCGGTATCAATCTCCCAGAGGATAGGTGCGTCGTCGGCCGGCCTGCCGTGTTGGTCCCGAGTGAGCACTGCGGCGAGATCGAAGCGAAAGCCGTCCACATGCATCTCCGAGACCCAGTATCGGAGACTGTCGCCGATCATCCGGCGGACGACCGAGAAGTTGGTGTTGAGCGTATTGCCCG
>JBEKFF010000011.1:0-33267 GCA_050013455.1 Acidobacteriaceae bacterium
TCCAGCGAGACCCCACGCCCCCGTTGACCTCCCCAGGCCCGGGCATTGTGACCGCTAACTCACTTGAATGCAATAGCTTATCCCCATTTTCCCTCTTTTCAAGGGGGGGGGTATGTTGCAACCTAACCCACCTGAATAGAACGGGTTAGAGGCACTTTTTCCTCCCAGTCGGGGGGATACTTTACCACTTAACGTACTTGTTTTGATACGCTTACGAGCAAAACCGCCACCCGAGGGGGTGAGGGGGAGGGGGGTACCCGGCACTCACCCCGTTACGACATCCAGGCCATCGCATCCGCTTCGACAGGAGTTGCTTCCGGGACCACCTCGTCCCCCCGGAACTGATCTGCGCGAACGGCCGCGCCCACCAGCACCCACAGCATCCCCATAATCTCCAGGTAGGTCCACCGGTCGCCAAAACTGTTGGACACAACGCAACAGCACATCGCAATGAAAAGCCCGAGCCCGAGCCCTCGGTACAACGGATCCCGTGCGCGCTTGAACAATCGATACCCTAACGAAAACACCTGTTGAACGAGAATCAACGCGATCATCAGCCCGATAACTCCCGTCTCAACCAACACCTGGACATACCAGTTGTGAGGGTTTTCCAGGTTGGCCACATGCTGGCCATACTGATAGGTGGCAAAGCCGTTCCCAAAAATCGGATCGGCAAGAATTGACCTTTCTGCATCCGACCACAGATCCACCCGCTCTTGAGCAGAGGCCTCCAGCTGCCCACTGGAGTCGTGGGTCATCATGACGCGTTGGCGCACCGGCACCGGAACCACGGCTTGCCATGTCAGCAGAAAGAGCCCCAGAATCACCAGAAGTTTTCGGTCCTTTAATATGCCGAGCACCAGCACACCGACCAACACCGCCAGGTACGCGCCGCGGGAGAACTCGTACATCGTCCCAAACAGTGTGGCGGCCACCAGTACGTAGCCGATCACTTTGATCTTCTTGCGTTTGACGAACTGCAGAAATCCCCAGAAGAACATGGCGAACTGGGCCAGAAAGGCTGCCGTCTGGTTGGACCCATAGGCCAGCGGGCCAACGTTACGCTTCTCTTCATCGAAACTGCCCCAACTCCTCGTCAGATTCTCTAAAATGACACTCCGGTCGATAAACAATAGGGAAATCGCAGTGATGAGGATGACCGTCCTGACCGCCTTCCTGTCCTCAACGACTAAGCAGGTCGCGACGAAGATCATCGGAATGAGCATATAAGCTTTCCACGCGACAAAGTTGAGCTCTGGGTACCAAAGCGGATAAGGAGCATTGCCAAGCGCAGCGCCCATCCACATGGAAAGATAGAGATAACCACCAAACACGAACCAGACGAGGTAAAGCTTTGATTTCGGGAGACGCTTGCCATGGATAAGTGCTGCAACAATGACCGTAAGAACAAGGATGGTCAGCATGCTTCCACCCAGGGGATACTGCCCGAAGTGGTTTCGCATCGTGCGGTACGGGATAAATGGAATCAGGTAGTAGAGGCCCCAAAGCGGCCGCCCCCCTAGAGAGACGAGGCACATAACCCAGAAGCCTATATAGGCCACCAGTGGTATGAAGTGTCCAATGCCTGTGTGCAACGTGCAACCTCCATGATGTCCGCAGGAGAATGATCGACAGCCTCGCAAACAACTGCCCTAAAAGGCTTGATTGAGATTGCGTCCGATGCGACAACCTACCGTACGCCCAAACAATTTCAATTCTTCGCCCTTGTTGCTCTTTTCCTTGAGCTCGTTCCGGCGAATCCGGCTCATCGATCCGACGGACAGCATCCTATAGTCCGTCAAGCGAACGATCGGTCAGAATAGTCCTCGCATCACTCTAGCACGCAAGGTACGGGCATTTGTTCTCGTAAGCAGGCAGGCCAAAGTCACCAGGTTGCAAGCCTTTCCCGTTCGCAGCCACGCACTGGATGAAAGCACTCGTTGCGGGGCAAAGAGACTGTTACCATCACTTACGCGCTCGAGTGATTGAATCCACCATTGAACTCCGGCGAAGCCGGCATGTTGATACCACGAAGTAACGACGGAAAGAAGGAGTTTTGGCTTGGAGTTGAGGGTACGACACATCGCCAGAAACGTGCTTTTTAACTGGGTCGGAACGATTGCCACCATGGCGGTTGGCTTCTTCCTTGCGCCGTTCATTCTGCATCATCTCGGAAATGTCGGCTACGGCGTCTGGCTGCTGGCAATCTCGGCCGTGGCCTACCTGGGCCTCCTCGACCTTGGCATTCAAGATTCGGTCCTTAGGTTTGTTTCAAAGGGGCATACACAAAAAGATCATCAAGGCGCCTCCGAGGCGATGTCCGCTGCACTGTGGATCCGGGTGCAAATCAGTCTGCTGGCACTCCTGCTGAGCATAGGAATTGCCGCAGTATTTCCACTGGTTTTCAAGGTTCCACCGGCGCTTGCGGGTGATGCCAAAAAAGCAATTCTATTGATCGGCCTGACGACGGCGATCAACCTTTCCTTAGGAGTATTTAGCGGTGTCATTTCTGCCCTGAATCGCTACGATCTGCAGAATCTAATCACTCTCGCTCAAACAGCCGTGCGAGTGGCTGGCGTAGTAACTGTGTTGCGCACCGGGCACGGCATCGTCGCCATTGCCGTCGCCGAGCTCATTGCAGCATTGGTTGGCAGCGCGCTGCGCGTGTCGATAGCCAAACGACTCTATCCTGAACTACGGCTCCAGCTGAGAAGACCGAAGAAAGAAACACTCAGGCAGATTTGGACCTATAGTTCTTATGCTTTCCTGACCATGATCGCGATCCAATTGGTCTATCAGTCCGACAATATTGTAGTGGGTGCATTTGTCTCGGCCTCTGCCGTGACCTTCTATGGCATTGCGAATTCTCTATGCTTTTATGCGGGCAGAATAGTTGACTCGATGGCGTATACCTTCATTCCAGCGGCCAGCACGTACGAAGCGGGCGGCAACAGCGATCGACTGCTCATGCTCTATAAGAACGGTACTCGCGCCATGCTGATGGTCGCACTGCCGATCCTGATCACGCTGATTCTCCGGGGGCCAAGCTTCATCGGTCTTTGGATGGGACCCCAATACTCACACCAGTCTGGGATCGTCCTGATCATTCTTTGTATCCCTCTTTTCTTTTCCTATGCGAATAAGGTCGCAGGGGCAATTGCCTTCGGGATCGAGAAGCACAAGATGGGATCATTCTGGGCAGTTGGGGAAGGTGTCGCGAATCTGACACTCAGCATCATCCTTGTTCACTGGTATGGAATCTATGGAGTCGCGATTGGAACCCTCGTGCCCAGCGTCATCGTGAATCTCGTCTTTTGGCCGCGATATATCTCCCACCTCGTGGGCCTCAATTATTTCGAGGTTGTGTGGAAAGTGTGGGCGCCGATGTTCCTATCATCGGTTCCCTTCGTCATTGCCACCTACGCCGTGGGCGTCCTTTGGCCCGCCCATAGTCTTCCTGTTTTCTTTCTGCAAGTAATCTGCACCTTATCAATTTTCATAGCCACCATCGGTCTGATGTATCGGACCTACGTTCGCAGCCAAATCTTGCCTAAGATCCGGTCGTTTTTCTTTGCAGAGGCTGCAGTCTAAGCACTGTAGCAAGTCGAGCCAGAACCCCTCGCTCGGCACTCTGGGACTTGCGCAGGACGACGACCTTGCCAGGGGGATATTTGCAACTCGTTCGAAGATTCCGTATTCCAGCTCTCTTCTGCGCCCTTGCCGTTCTCCTCTGCGAGTTGATAGCCCTCCCGTACGCCAACATGGGCGTCGGCGACGACGGGCCTTACGTCCTGATGGCGCGAAATCTCGCCGACACCGGACACATCGCCTTCAACGGCTGGGCTACAGCTATGCTCGGCTGCCAGCTTTATTTCGGAGCAGCCTTCATCAAGCTCCTGGGCTTTACCTTCACCACTGTCCGAATCAGCACACTGCTTGTGGCTGTGGTAATGGCCTTCGTCCTACAGCGCACATTCTTCCGCGCAGGCATCAGCGAACGTAACGCCACCATTGGCACTTTGGCCCTCGTCCTCTCCCCGCTTTACCTCACCCTCTCCGTCACCTTTATGAGTGACATCTTCGGCCTCTTTGCCGTCGTCATCTGCCTCTATGGATGCCTCCGCGCCTTGCAGGCCTCCACCACCCGCACGGCAATCGGCTGGCTTTGCTTTGCAGTCGCAACCAACGCCATCTGCGGCACATCCCGCCAGATCGCGTGGCTCGGGATTCTCGTCATGGTCCCCTCAACGCTCTGGCTGCTCCGAACCCAGCGCCGCGTCTTTATCACTGGCATCGTCGCTACTTTCGCAGGCATTCTCTTCATTCTTGTCTGCATGCAATGGCTCAAGCACCAACCCTACTCCAAACCCGAGCACCTACTCCCCACCTCCTTCCCTGTCGCTCGCACGCTCTCGGAGCTCGTCCACTTCTATCTAGATGTCCCATTCCTGCTGCTTCCCATCATGGCTTTGTTCCTCCCCGAAATTCGGAGAAGCAGCCGTCGTTTCAGAGTGGCGATTTCTATCGTCTCTCTCAGCTATATCCTGCTGGTGATCCATTTCAGGCACTCCCATCCTGGCTTTCTGCTGGAACCGACTGTAGAAAGCTGGATCGGTGTCCGCGGAGTCGCGGGAGGAATGTTTCTTCAGGGCACTCCACCCATCTTTCTCCACACCAGCATCCGGGTATTGCTAACGGTCGTTTCAATTGGCGGACTATTCGGCCTGATCGCGTCGTGGCTTCACACCAGGCGAGCCCCCCCTGTCGCAGACCCATCCCACGGGAGTTCATGGAAGCAACTTCGCATCGTTCTCGCGCCGTTCGCAATCGCTTACGTTCTGCTTCTAGTCCCCAGGGCAACTGGCTGGCTCTACGATCGCTACACACTGGCGCTGCTGGTCATGGCGCTGCTATGCCTGGTCCGCTACTACGAGGAGCGAATCAATCGAAGGCTTCCGGTCTACAGTATTTTTCTGGTCGGAATGATGGCGATCTACGGTGTGGTGATTACCCACAATATGTTCGCGCTCTACCGTGCCCGCGTGGTGATGGCCGCCGAGATCCGTGCCTCCGGGATTCCCGACACCGCCGTCGATAACGGCTGGGAGTACAACTTCGGAGTCGAAATCGAGCATGCCGGTTTCCTCAACGATGAGAGGATCGAAATACCTGCTCACGCCTACGTTCCCGCACTTCCGCTTCCAGCAGGCACTTGTCCCACGTACTCCTTCGACGAAACTCCCCACATCCATCCGCTCTACGGCATTTCCTTCGATCCCAACGCTTGCTACGGCACCGCTCCCTTCGCTCCGGTGCACTACTCTACCTGGCCCTATTCCACGCCCGGCACGCTCTACGTGGTCAAATACACACCACCCTCAAAGTCCTGAAGTCCGCTCGCTTAGGCACGGCCGATCTAAATGCAAATCAGGCTCAGCGAGGTCGTGCATATCGATAAAGCCAGTAGGAATTCCAGACGTATTGCGTCCACCAATACGCCGCCCGCACCAGGGAGAGTTTGGAGTACTCACGATAGATCTTCCACGTGTCGGTCACCGCTCTCACCTTATTGGACGAACGACTGTGCGCAGACAACCGGTACCGGCCCAGATCGAACGGAAGCCGGTGACCGTTCTCGCCCCGCTGGATGATACTTAGCCAGCCGCAGAAATCCTCGTGCGTATAGCGATAGCGATAGGGAAAGTGGAAGTCAGGGACCCGCTCGCGATCGATAACCATGCTGAGGCAGCCGCCCGTGCCCCGGCGGGTATGCAGGGCGCGCAGGTCCAGCACCTCCGGTCCCCTGATCAGTGCACCGACAAGTCCCCCGTCGTGGGAGATGTGCCGGTAGTCGTGATAGATAAATCCGTAGCCATGCGTCGTCATCCACTCCACGGCGCGTGCGAGCTTTTCGGGGTGCCACAGATCGTCGGCGTCAAGAAAGGCAACGAAGCGTCCGCGAGCGGCGCTTAGCGCGACATTACGGGCAGCAGAAGGGCCTTCGTTCTGTGGCGTGCGCAAGGAGCGAAAGCGTGGATCCTCCTTCGCCGCGGCCTCGACGAGAGCTAACGAGTTGTCGGTGGAACCGTCATCTACCAGAATCTGCTCCCAATCCGTGAAGGTCTGCGCGCGAACCGTTGCGAAGGTTTCCGGCAACCAGCGTGCAGCGTTATAGACAGGAGTGATGATCGAAACCAGTGGCATGTTGCAACCTTTCCGTAGACACACGAAACCGAACGGCGCGACCGCATGCATTTAGGGCAATGTGGCCCTGCCGACGAAGCAGTAGACAGAGGCATATAGCGCATGGCTCTGGCAACGAAAGCTACCCCGGATAGAAGTAGAGCAGGTGCCTTTCAGAATATCAGCCGCGCCATGCAATTCTTCATTTCCTTTTCGCTGAGTTGAAATATATCCCGCAGGATTGCGCCCATGCAATCGTTCCAGACCAGCCTCAGATCAGCTCCTGCGAAGCCGTTGAGGAGCGACTTGATCTTCGTAATTCAGAAGCGAAGAAAGATTGAAGGCGGTGCCCACAATATCGCCTGTGCGCACTCAGTTTGTCGAAGTCGGACTGGTAGACTACGCTTGCGGTAACTAGCATATCGCTCTGAGGGGAACTGCATCTTGCCCGATGAATCAACTCCCGAGGCACGCGCGCGCCAACCGCTCCGCAGACTTCATCTTCTCTACCATGAAGTGACGCTATGCCGCAGCGAGTACTCCTATTCAATCGAACGCGAGCAGTTTGAGCGGCATGTTGACCTCTTTGTTCAGATGCGGAAGGCTGAGAGATTTGACCTGTGGCCGGAGATAACGTTCGATGATGGACACATTTCAAATTTCGAGTTTGCCCTGCCTGTCTTACAGTCACGAGGCCTGATTGCCCGCTTTTTTATCACGGCAGGTTGGACAGGAAAGAGACCGGGCTACATGGCGTGGCCGGAGTTACGATCCCTGCACGCGTCTGGGCAGTTGATCGGTGCGCATGGATGCTCCCACACTCTTCTTACTCACTGCTCAAAGAAGGACTTGGATAAAGAACTCAGCGGTGCGCGGCAGCTGCTGGAGGATAAGCTTGGAGCCTCGGTTACGACGATGTCCTTACCGGGTGGCCGCTACAACCAGCGAGTTCTTGCGGCTTGTCGGGAGGCAGGATATTCAAGGATTTATACGTCCGAACCCAGCGCCGAGCAGGTGCCCAACAGATATAAGGTTGGTCGCCTGAATATCCGCGGGGATATGACCGTGGACTGGATTCAGAGTGTATTTCAACCTGGGAGCCGCGTGTTATCGGGCCTGGAGCGCCAATATCGAGTGAAGGCGGCCGCGAAGAGACTGCTGGGAGACCGACTGTATGAGAAATTCTGGGCGGTATTAAATAGAAAAGAGCCGGGTTCTCGCGACGGTGGGGAAACCGCCGCATGAGAGTTCTTCACATCATCAGCAGCGGCGGAATGTACGGCGCAGAAGCCGTAATTCTCAATATGTCCCGCACCCTCAACGAGGGACCCCATCGCAGCACGTTGGGCGTGTTCCTGAACTCTTCCAACCCAAATCTGCAACTCCATGAAAGTGCCTCCAGGGAAGGCATCGAGTCGCACCTGATCCCGTGCACGGGGAGACTTGACCGGACGGCGATTCGGCGTATTCGGGAGTTGGCGGCCCAAGCAGGCGCCGACGTGATCCACGCCCATGGCTACAAAGCAGACCTGTACGTCTATTTCGCGCTGCGAGGATCTAACCTTCCGCTGGTGTCGACGTGCCACACCTGGTACAACCATGACCCGAAGGACCGCTTCTTCGGCATTGTGGACCGATTCGTTCTGCGAAGCTACGGAAATATAGTGGCTGTGTCGGATGGTGTGCGAGAAGACCTTCTCAAAGCGGGCGTCCGTGCAGACAAAATCAGCATGATCCGGAATGGAATTGATCTGCGGACCTTCGATCGCGCATCAGGAGTCTTAAAAAGTGAGTTGGGCTGGAGCGAGTATCCACTGATTGGGTTGGTGGGCCGTCTTTCTTCGGAGAAGGGCGTCGATATCTTTCTGACCGCTGCGGCTCTTGTTCTGAAGCAACTGCCGGACGCAAAGTTTGTGGTGATCGGAGACGGCCCTGATCGTGCTAAGTTGGACGCTTTGATCGACGAGCTCGGCATTGGAGGCAGTGTGCGTATGCTCGGCCGACGTGACGACATGTCAGCCGCCTATGCTTCGCTCGATCTCATGGTGTCTTCATCGCGACGGGAGGGTCTGCCGATAGCCATTCTGGAAGGCATGGCGAGCCGCTTGCCGTTGATTGCGACACCTGTGGGCGCGGTACCGACAGTCGTTTTGGACGGCCGCACTGGAGTGCTGGTACCGGCAGAGGCTCCGGAATTACTGGCGACTGCGATCATTGGGCTGCTGCGCGACGACTCGCAGCGGGAACGACTTGGCTCAACCGCAAGGCAATTGGTGGAAGACCAATTTTCTGCGCAACGGATGACGGCGGATTATCTAGGTGTGTACGAATCGGCAGCTGCGAGAGCGCTGAAGCGCGGAGCACCTTGGTGGAAGTCATCGGTTGATTTCCGAGGAAACTCTAAGTGAGCGATCGGCCACTACGTGTTTTCATGATGGACTTGTTGGCGACCGTGCCGTACTACACGGCCTATCTATCGAAGGCTCTCCTTGCAGAAGGCGTCGATGTAATGGTGGGGTCGATCACTTACTACCTTGATCCAGATTGCTTCACAAGCCGAGGAATCAAAGTCGACCCGGGACTACTGAATGTGGTGGGGAGGTTTCCACTACCGCGGTTGCCGCGCAGAGTCATGAAGCTGATGGAGGCGCTCGTGAATCTGTCCGCCCTGACGGGCCGCTTCCTGGTGTCTCCCCCCGAAGTGATCCATGTCCAATTTCTGCCCATGTTGAAATGGCATCTGCCACTGGATCTTTGGTTCCTAAAGTTTTGTCGCAACCGGGGCTCGAGGATCGTGCTGACGGTTCACGATCTACTCCCCCACAATACGGGCGAGACCTATAAGCCGACTTTTCTTGAGCTATATCGAAATGTTGATCGAATCATCTGCCACTCGGAACACATCCGTACGCTGCTGGGAACAGAGTTTTCAGTGCCCGGGAACAAGGTGTCGGTGATTCCGCATGGGCCCTTCTTTTATGATCTGCCTGCAACCTCGGCCGGGAAAACGTCGCCGAATTTCGATGCGGCACCGCGCAGTGTGCAGGTGCTGTGGCAGGGGATCATATCCCCCTACAAAGGTGTCGATCTTCTACTGCGCGCGTGGAAGGAGGTGGAGGCTCAGGGCGGTGAATGCCGGCTGGCGATTGTCGGCACCGGGGCGCCCGAGTTGCTGGAGCAGATTCGTGAGCAGGTGAAGAGCCTGGAATTGCAGCACGTGGAACTGCAGCTTCGCTTCATTTCCACCCACGAGCTTGTGGCGCTGTATCGAGCTGCGGATATTGTCGTGTATCCCTATCGTGCGATTACAACCAGCGGGGCGCTGGCGACGGGTCTGGCATTGGGAAAGGCAATCGTGGCCAGCGATCTACCCGTGTTTCGCGAGTTGCTGACGGACCGGGAAAACGCGTTACTGGTCGATCCGCAAAATTCGGCGGAACTGGCCAACGCATTGATGGAACTGGCGCAGGATACAGCGCTGCGGGAACATCTCTCTAGCCACGTGCGCGCGATGGACTTTGGCGACCGATCGTGGCTCTCGATCGCGAAGAACACATTGCAGGTATATAGAAGCGCAGTGACTTCCTACTCCAGTCCCGCCTCCTCTCCCTCGACGGAGGGTGACACAGGGAAACAATAACTCAATGCCAGAAGTATTCCGTTGCGTTATCGAGGGGCTAGCGAGTACTTATCGGCGCGCCCTTAATCATGGACTTACCATCGATAATTTCAAAATCGTCCGACCTGGAATATGTGTGAGTCCCCAAATTATTACTAGTCCACTCTGGATTAATTCTTCCTACAGGAATTTCACCATATTCCCTCTCGTTCAAGACAGTTACTTCTGAGAAACACAGCGCATATCCGTACGCTTTCGAGCAGTCCTGGGAAGGCCGGATAAGTTTGCCATCCTGATAGAACAATGCTCCGGCGGGACGGGCTCTTCGCACGTCCGACACAATCGGATTGCTGCGATGTGGCTTCCAGGGTCCGAATAAGGATTCTGCATAGAACAATCCGAGTTCGTCGCAACTCGAGTACCTGTCATTCGACAAGCCCACAAACATCCAGAACTTTCCGTCCGATTGGTGGATAGTGGCATCAACCGCGCCAACATCCTCCAACAAAACGGCTGCAAGCGACCAGCGAGCTGGAAAACTATCTGCACGATATAGTTCCACCGTGCGATTTTGCCTGGTCTCGGGAATCATATAGATATGGCCGTCGCATTCAAATAAAAACGGATAGGAGAGATGGTAAGGGCGACGTAAGACTTCCACCGGCTCACTCAGGGCCCCCTGTGGACCCACCTCCGCACAGGAAATAATAGCCCTGGCTTCGCTATATCGGTAATCTTCAAGAAATAGATAGTTCTTGCCATCCCTCTTGAACAGAAATGGATCTGCATAGAATCTGTCCTTTGGTGGACGAACGATGTGGTATCCCACGGTGTCGTCGAAACTGAAATCCGGCGAGCGCTTTCTGATGGCGACAAACCACTGTTCAAAACGGCTGTTCAGGCGTAGAGATAACTTAGTGCGAACTGACTGTTCCAGAAGGCGCCAGAGAAAGACGGTCATCTGAAATGTATTTGGAATGCGATAGGTGCCTCGAACATAGTTATTCTGTTCGGTATAGGTCTCGAGGGATTCGATATATTTCCAACCTCGCGAATCTAGGTCGCGTAACCGGCGTAGGGCGAACTCTGCTGTCTTCCAATAGACGGGGTTGCTGTTTCGGTAGAGCGAAGTGAAATCTGTCGCGGAATGACTACGATAAATTACGCGACCACCATCCAGGGACTCAGTCAAAATCTGCAAGATGGAGCCGGAGACGGGGTTCCCCTCGTATATCTCCCAAAAGAGCGGCGGCCTCCCCCTATACTCACGATTGTCATCGTGATGAAAAGACCAGACACCATATCTTGCTATATTTAGAAACTCACCTCGAAGAATGCGAAATCCGAACCTAAGGACCACATCGAGATTTGCGGCGCGAATCTGTACAAGGTCATCCTCGCGGAATAAATCCGTAGAGCCCCTACGAACAGGATTAACCGTGATGCACGGGGCTTCGCTCAAGATCGTTGACAAATCACATTTCGCTTTTGCGTCTGGATCAGCCTTGTACCTTTGGTAATCCCACTGCTCGTAGCGATGATAAAGGGTTAGATTCCAATGATCCTTCAACCACTTCCGGAGTGACGGCTTCTGTTTCGCCGGAGGCGTATTCAGGATGACCAGGGACACATGGGCAAACTCTGAGGCTTGAATATCCTCGATGATCTTGGTGACCCAGGCACTGGTTGTCAACGAATCCAGCATTACACCGATGCGCAACATACCTCTCCTACGTCGTTAACCACCCGTGGCATGCGAGCTGCTCCGGTTTCGCCCGCTTAGTATAGCAGTGGCTCTAGGGCCCAGCGTCTCATTGGAATTCGGGTGCGTGAAAATCCAGAAGGCTTCCTTACTGCGTCATCTCAAACTCGGCTCGATCTGCGCTTCGAGGTGCAACGCTCTCCAAGATGCCGGCCATCGTTGGGTCCTTCTCTGCACCAGAACGCGATCCTAGTTCCTCGTAGATTGTTCGCAGTCGATCCTCTTCCCAAGCTCGATAAGCTTCTCTCCAATGCCACGCTACATTCGGTGAAAGATGTGGTGAGTTGATCAGCGTGCGATAACCACGCACGATCTTACGCTCGAACTGTTCATAGCTCCGCAATGGATAGTGATAGACCCGAATATTATTCGACGAAGCAATGATGCGCGGTATAGAACGAGAGCTGTGATTCCCGGTATACATTCCTTGGAGACCCGGGGCCAGACAAAAAAGCTTGCTCATACCGCCGTGGTACCAGGGCGTATCGCCGATGTCATCAAATTTCTGCCACTCAACCCCTGGGCGGGGCAAAAAGTTGTGCCAGTTACATTTCAGAATGTTTTTGCGCCCGTCCAATTCGGCGTCATAATGACCACTAACCGGATACCAGAATTCATCCGCATCCGCCGAGATAATCCAGCGGGGACGGAGCTTTTGTTTAGCGACCCGAATCATCCGGTTCACCAATTCGCTCTGCATGAAAGCAGCCTCGGGATTATCAATCACAATGAAATTAGGTAACTGCCTCTCAAACCTGGCCAAAATATCCCTCGTGCCATCGGTTGATCCATTGTCGGTAACCACAAAACGTTCGATCCCGAAATGCCGATGAAAGTTGATATTGGACTCGATGATGTCGGCTTCATCCCGTACCAACAGCAGCATGGCGATCGGGCCTGGACGGGCGATCAAACGCACGGCCGCACGGGTAAGCAACGACTCACCGACGAAGAGACCTTTCAGCAAAGAACGTACCATGCGATCCTCAATTTGCCTGCTGAGAAGAGTTCTATGCGAATTGCCTGACCGATGACGAAAGCAGGGAACAATCTCATCGCGGCAGCCATGGCAATCGGAAACAAAATTACTTTGTTGAATAGATTACGGCCTTTTTTGGGGTCCGGGCACCTCGGCGATCCGCGCCGAGCCATGTTTCGCCGCCGCGGCGATACGGAGCCTTTTGATCGCGAAGGCAGACTAGAGTAAGTGGGCAATCCCCAATCTTCCGGCAACTTCCTCAATATCAAAGTTCAGGTCAATTTCCGCTCCCAGGTTGCGTGCGCCGCCAGGGTTCACTTGACGATAAGACTTTCTGTTGATTGAGGTGCAGTGCCCTGCGGCAACCAGCTTCTCCGGAATGTCTTCTACGTGTCCCCCATAATGCCGCTTCCAATACATGATGCCGACTCCGGAATCGTAATAGTACTTGGAGCGTCGACGGCGCTCCTTTTCGTCGATGTGCTGAGGATGATCTTTGAAGTATCGCCACCAACCGCAGCCGTGTTCGAACTGGTCTTTGCTTGCGCCCTTTGTCGTGCAACCTACCAATTCCCAATAACGATGGTGACGAAACTTAAGCAAGTTGCGACGCCCACCCCAGTTGGGAACGGCTGCCGTCGCACCGTCGGGCAAGGCTTCGAATTTGTCTCGTAATATTTTCATAGTGTCGAGCGAGCACAATAGATCGGCATGCCAAAACGCCAGCCGGTCTGCGAATAGGAATGCGAATTCAAGTGGAAAGTGCGGCCACATGACATCAAATCCAAAATGAGCGTTGAAGTCGATCATGATCGAGCCCGGCAATACCGTCGGTGGTCCACACCGCGGATCGAAACCAATTACCGGGGTCCAGCCGACCTCCTGAATGAGCCGTTGCTGCAGCCTGCACCAGCGATCGCTCACATTCCAACATAGCCATGGACGGGCGACCCCATTCAAAGCCTGACGCCACTCCGTAGCCGCTTCCTCTACCTTCTCCATTGGAAAGTCAAAGCGCGCCCAGTTCCCCTTCCCTGCCTGGGTTGCGTCCATCGCCGCTTCTTGCTGAGTCATTCTGTTTCGCCCTCAAAGTGTTTGTCTTTTCAGAACCAGGACTTCCGGAGACAGTCGTGTCAATTGGCATTGTAGCTACTCGTACGCGTCGATGGGTGCCTCAACAGGCATGGGGTCTCCGTGGCTACGTAGTATCCTTGGATCTGTCTTTCCGCAATGCTGTTGACCAGAGGTTGGCAAATGATTGAGATCGCAGCCGGATCTTCAGAGCTGCCTGCAGCAAATGCGGCGGATGGCGATTTACCTCACGTTCTGCTGGTGGTGGACCAGTTTTCGAAGACGCTAGGAGGAGCAGAACGCATTATTCTGAGGCTTGGGGCTCTTCTGCCATCCTATGGATTTCGCGCGTCCATCCTGACGCTTTCGATCGATCCCACGATTCCCGAGTTGAAGTCGCCGCCCTGCCCCATCTACCTGCTGCCGATCCAGCGCACCTATGATCTAACGGCCCTTCGAGCTGCGTTGGATTTGAAACAATTTCTGAAGCAGCAAAACGTCAAGATCGTGAACACTTTCTTCGAGAGCTCCGACATCTGGGCTGGCCTGGTTACCAAGACAATGTCAAACGCGAAGCTGGTGTGGTCCCGCAGAGACATGGGAATTTTGCGGGCTCGAAAACATAGCGTTGCCTACCGGCTAATGGCCGGAACGCCGGACGCGGTATTTGCTGTCTCGGAACAAGTTCGTCGACACTCCATCGAGGTGGATCGAATTGACCCGCGTCGCGTCGAGACCATTTACAACGGCCTCGACCTTTCGGTTTGGGATGCGCCCTCAAGACTCGCCAAGGCTCCAGGCGAGTTCTTGGTCACGACTGTCGGAAATATCCGCCGGGTTAAGGGACACGATCTGTTCATCAAGGCAGCAGCCGCCATCATGCCGCAGTTTCCCAAAGCCTCATTCAGTATTGCCGGCGATGTTCTAGACCCCGTCTATTTCGCGGAATTGCAAAGTCTCGTTCGGGATTTGGGACTCTCCGACCACTTTCGCTTCGAGGGAGGTGTAACAGATTTACGCCGGCATCTTGCCGGAGCTGACATCTTTGTTCTCCCCTCGCGCAGCGAAGGCTTCTCCAATGCCCTCGTCGAGGCTATGGCCGCATCCCTCCCGGTTGTTGCAACCAACGTTGGCGGCAATGCAGAGGCCGTGCAAGATGGAACCACTGGATTCATCGTCCCATCGGAGGATCCTACTGCGCTTACGAACGCGATCGTAACGTTGCTCTCCGATCCTGCTCTCACAACAGCAATGGGCGCAGCGGGAAGGGACCTGGCAACGGACAAATTCACGACCGAAACGATGATGAAGCGCATTGCCAGCGCTTACGGAACCCTACTGTCGGGCAGGTAGCCGGCGCCTTGATCGCTCCAGCGGCACTCTCCCAATAGGAGAGACGCTTTGCGTCTTAAACAAATGTGCCCACGAGTGTTTGCGACGATTCTCCCGGGGGACAGATCTTAAAACACCCGTTGTAGGATTAGGAATGACATCCGAGACTCCTAGATGAGCAAGTTTACTGAAGATTGGTCACGATATCTGGCACGCGGATACCGCAGCAGGGACCTATGGCTCAACCCGGCCATATGGGCTATCGCGTCCTATCGCTTCAGCCATTGGCTCTATGTGGATAAGCCAATGCGCCTGATCCGGATCCCGTTGAAAGTGGTTTCGTTTGTGCTGATGAAGACCTGCGTCGTGATTCTGGAAATGGATATAGATCCGCAGGCGACCATCGGAGGCGGACTGTACATCGGACATACTGGAGGCGTGCACATTAATCCAGGAGCGGTGCTGGGACGGAACTGCGACCTGGCCCACGGCGTCACCATCGGTGCTTCCGCAATGGGGCGGCAGGGTGTCCCGGTTGTGGGCGACGATGTATACATCGGTGCAAGAGCAACGCTGGCAGGTAAGATCAAGATCGGGAACGGAGCAAAGATCGCGGCCAATACGCTGGTGATAAATAACGTCCCGGCGGGAGCGACAGTAATGGGGGTTCCCGGACGAATCGTCATGCGAGCGAAGGTGCCGCAGTCGGCTTCGGCAGAAGCCACGACGGAGAAGTCGCACGAGGCTGAAGTTACCGATGGAGAGTGAAGTGGATAGGCAGGAGGTTCGGCGGGCGTTGTCGGACGCTGTCCGGGATGAGGACGCGCACGCTGTGCTGCGACACGCGCAAGAATTGCTGCGATCGGGAAAGCCTGCGGATACGATGTTTTGCGCGTCCGCGTTCGGGAAAATGAAAGATGCGCTTGTGAAACAGGCAGCCTGCAGACCGCTAAAAACGTTTGTGGTCCGCTCTGTGACGGTGGAGCCGATACTCCCTTTTCTGACTGTGGAGTCGGTGCTTGCAGGCTACATACTCGATATTGAGATTGGCGGCTACGGCGCATATATGGACGAGATGCTGACGCCCCAGAGTAGCCTGGATCGTTCTCATGCAGAGCTTGTGCTGGTGCTACTGGACCTTGAAGAAATTTCAGGACGCTTGCCAGACTTGTGCGCCACTGGTCTCGGAACGGGCGTGGAAGCTGAGATTGCGGAGTCGATTGCGCGTGTGGGTCAGATGTTGCGCAGCTATCGCAGCAGAAACGCCGGGCGCCTCGTCTTGCAGGGTTGTGTTGTGCCCGATAACACCTCGCTTGGACCAGTGGGCGACGGCAATCTGAAGTACGGCCTGGTAAATGCCGTGAAGGAACTGAACCGGCAGATGCTCGCGGTGTGTACTACCGTTCCCGACTGTGTGTTTTTCGACGTGGATGAGATCGCTGCGCGGTATGGACGTGCAAACTGGAGAGACGCGCGCCTTTTTCTTGCCTCACGCTTGCCCATTTCCGCAGGAGCTTTCGAAACCTATGCGCGAGGCGTAGTGCGGACTATGTCGGTACTGTTTCGCGCACCCCGAAAGGTGCTTTGCACGGACCTGGATAACACCTTGTGGGGGGGCGTGCTGGGCGAAGATGGAGCTCATGGAATTTTGACCGGCAGTGCGTTCCCCGGCAATTGTTACCTGGAGTATCAGCGATACCTGAAGCAACTTGGGGCGCGAGGAATTCTTCTGGCGCTGGTATCGAAGAATAATGAAGCGGATGTGGAGGAAGCCTTTCAGCTTCGCGCAGCGGATCTTGCGGTGCAGCTGGACACATTTGTCGCAAAGAAAATCGGCTGGACCGAGAAGTCCGATGCGTTGCGCGCTTTAGCAAACGATCTCTCCCTTGGGCTCGACTCGTTTGTGTTTGTCGACGATAACCCGACCGAGTGCGAAGCAATCAGGCGATACCTTCCAGAGGTGGCCGTGGTGCAGGCACCGGCGGACAAACCTTGGGAATTGGTGCCCATGCTCGCAGACAAGTGGTTCTTCGATTCGGCAGCAATAACCGAGGACGATGTGAACCGGTCGAAGGAGTATGAGGCCCAGGCTCAGCGGGATGCATTGCGCGACATCACAACGAGCCGGGACGAATTTCTACAATCGCTCGGGATTATTTGTACGTTTATAAGCGCGGTCGATGCACCGCTGGCACGATCGGTACAGCTCCTGGCGAAGACCAACCAGTTCAACCTAACCACCCGGCGTCATTCGTCCACGGAGGTGGAGCACTTCGCCTCGACCGCTGGCGGACAAGCGGTGGCAGTGCGTGTCCGTGACCGTTTCGGCGATGCAGGGGTGGTGGGGTTAGCGTTGGTTTCAGATCAATTTGTGATCGACTCGCTCCTGCTCTCATGCCGTGTAATTGGTCGTGGAATCGAGACGGCACTGCTTTCGTTTGTGGCCCAACGGGCCGCGAAGATGGGCGGAAAATGGCTAATCGGGGAATTCATCGAGACCAAGAAAAATGCTCCGTGCGCGGATTTTTATCCTCAGCACGGGTTTGAGAGAGTTGCGGAATTGGACGGGGCAGGGTCAATTTTCTATAGACTGGACCTGACAGAACGGATGCCAAAGAGCCCGGCATGGTTAACCATCGAAGGAGATCCAACGTATGAGTTCGCAGCAGATACCATCGTCACTTCGTGATATTTTTGCCGACACACTTGAAATCTCTAGCGACGAGGTAACCCCCGAACTCAGCATGGAGTCCGCGGAGACGTGGGATTCCTTTCGACACCTGCAGTTGATTCTCTCGATTGAGGACGAATACGGCGTGCAGTTCGATCCGCAGAAGATTCCCGAGCTGACAACGGTGGCTAAAGTCCAGCAAGCCTTGGAACAAAAAGGGGCAACGCTTTGATCAATGACTGCCTCAGGAACCCGATGTTTTAGCTGCTCCAAGCAGGGGTGACTGTGCCGGACATCGACGCGGCGGCGGGCATGTTCGAATCACTTTTGGGGTACCCAGTCATCTCGTGGCCACTCGATGATCCGATCCAGAAGGTGACCGTCAATTTTGTGACGCAGTCAGATGCGGAGACTGCGGAGATTGAATTGATCACGCCACTGAACGAGGATTCGCCGCTGCGGACGATTCTGAATCAGAACGGCGCTGGGCTTATCACCTGTGTTCGAGACAAACGATCTAGATGGGACCTGGCACACTTATGAAGGAAAGGCTTCATCGTGCTGGGTGAGCCTGCGCCCACAGTGGCGTTTGGTGGACTGCGGATTCCATGGTTCTACGCGTCCTCCGTTCCTCAGCGGTCGCGCGCCAGAACCTAACTCGATCCACCGGTCAGAGTCGCCTGCCAGCTCTTGCCAACACCGATGAGAATGATCGAAACGAGGGCAATTGACAGGTAGACAACGCGCTTCTGGGTCAGGAAAGGTGCGACTGCGTTTGGAGCAGCAGCAACCCCTGCATGAGAGGGCGTTGTAACGCTGTCGCTCTCGGAATATTCATAAGCACCGATTGCCGGTGGGCTCGCCCGGACAGCTCCGTCGAAGTCCCTCGTGAGGCCCCCATGAGGAATCCCGGTTCCAACCGCAGGGCTTCCGTTCTGCAGATGATAATCCTTAGTAGAAATGAATCGAGGATTCGCAATGGTCCCGTATTTGGTAACGGGTGCCGTGCTCCGCGGGGCGCCCTCACTGTACCAAAGGTTGTTCGATCCGGAGAGTGTGCCGATCTTCGGTCCACCGGCACAAATGTAGACATTCTTAGTCGATGTTCCGGCATAGGCCGGCTGGTATACGACGTTGTTCACAAGATTCGCCGTTACGTTCAGCTGGTTGGGGTATAGCAGCACTGCGCACGCCGCGTTCGTAGTCGGATTGATGTTGAGGTAGGAACTACAGTCGTACATCGTATTGTTGTAGATCTCAGCCGTTCCAGCCCCGGTGGCACTCCCATATCCCTTGACCGCAATGCAGGAATGAGGATCACCTTCCCCGCCATCGCTGGCTACGTTCAGCCCCGCATGATGAATGACGTTGTTATAAACCCGGACGTATCCTGATGATGGATCGATGTCGGACAGGTTGATACCACTGCCGTTCACATCGGCAATGTCGTTATCGTGAATGGTGAAATTGTAGAAGCCTTTTGAGCCGTCCTCATTGATCTGGAATCCGTTATAGGCAGCCGTGTTGTAAATTCGGTTCCAGCCAAACTCGAAGCCGTTTCCTTGGAAGTAAACGTCGTGATACTGCTTACCGGAGCCGTGGGGAAGGTACTTAGCGTCAACCGAAACATCGGTTAATACATTTCCCAAGGCCACCGTACCCGTCGCGCCGCCCATAGCTCCTGCCTGTCCAGAGCACGCAGGACACTCGATCGTGTTACCCACGACACGATCATCAATGTAGGCATCGAGCCCTGAACCCCCAGCGCCGTCCGTCTCTCCTCCAATGAGGGTGAGCCCTGAGTAGACAGTGTAGGAAGTGTGTACGGCTTTGTTGCGAATGCCTACATCAGACCAACCTTCTCCTCCAAGGATTGCGGTAGCTCCAGGTCGAGCCATGAAAGTCAGGAATGAACTGGGCGTAGCGGACGGATCGTCAACAGTCATTGACGCGTGCCACCCATTCCCATCGAAATAGGGGTAATTTACACCATTCAAGAATACGAGTGTGCTACCTTCCGGCAGGCACGCCTCATAAACTGTCGGGGTTCGCATTTTTGCCATGTCATAGTCGCCCTCGGTGTGGCTCGCGTAATTTGTCAAACCCCACGGAGTCGAATACGAGTTCGCCGCCTCCATCGTCGCGCAACTCTCCGGCGGTGAGTTATCCACTCCTGGCCCGATGAACCAGATATGCCCACTCCGAACCGTAAAGGTCTTGTCGGTGTTACTGGCGAGGCCTCCTACGGAAACCACAATGGTTCCGGACGAGACATGGCCGACTTGGACGCCGATCTTGGTATCGGACCACAGGATGTATTGCGCTACCGCTCGACCGTTTATGGTTACCGTCGATGTTCCCCGCGTCGCTCCAAAGTGAGCTCCAAAGATCGTCAAATAGGTCCCATTGTTGCCCTCGCCTCCCGAGTTAGGCCCCGAGGTCACGTCAGTGTAAAGAATGAGAGGGCTGGAGGAGGGCAACGTCGCCCCGTTCGACGCGGGACCGGACGCTGAGTCTGCAGTAGTCTTCCTGGCACCCACTGCGGGTGTCTCGCTCTTCCTGGTGGTAATGTTGGACGCCCCAGGCGGACTGCCGGCTCCGGTCATGACCACATACCCTGGACTAGCTGGGACAGTGGAGACAATTGTCAGCGTTGTGTTCGAAGAATGGGCCGCGAAAGCGTTGCTTGCGAGGCTATTTCGCGGCACACCCATCCTGCCTGCCGGAACAGCGGGCATCGCGTCATGGGTGGATGCAAAACTCGCAGGAGTGTTGCGCCCGATGCCAAGCAGCACCAAGCAGGTCGCGACAAAGAGGAGGCACTTGAAACGACCCATGGATGATGTTCTCACGGTGCGAGGTCCTAAGCTTTGCAACGGGTGAAAGGCGTTCGTGGCACGGCATAGTGTATGTCATCTGCGCGAGGTCGGCAAGGACGCGGCACAGAGCATACGCTTCAGACGCATAAGAGTAGCAGGCCGGGAATCCATCTCAAAGGTTATTCCAGTTCGTCGCAGTTTCAGAATCGATGCTCTTGCTCGAAAATTATGATCGATCTGCTTGTCACTGGTTCAATCTGTGCACCATACTCCGCAGCCTGCCCAGACAGTACGTCCGCGCCAAGGCTCGTGCACGCTGAAGCGAATCCTGAAGTCTTCAAGACATCTATCCGCGCGTTTTCGGCGAGGGATGTTGCCAGCCAGTTCTTACTCGACAGCTAGCGTAACCTGCGCTGTTTGTGACACTGACGCCGAAGCTGAAGTCACCGTGACGGTGTAACTTTGGACAGTCGAGCGGGCGACGTCAGCACCGCAGCCAGTTAGTCCCATGAGCGAGGCTGCTCCGGCCAGCAAAAGCACCATGCTGGAGAGTCGCATCAGGCGTTTGCCGAAGCGTCTGCTGTTGCGCCCGAAGGGTAGCAATAACAAACAGAGTGCAACCACCGGCAGTCCCCCGTTCAACTCCCTGTTCCGTTCTAACCGTGCCGACTGTGCCGCCGGGGTCTGGATACTCAGAGTAACGTTTGTCGTGCCTGCGCCTGCCGCGATCTTCGACGGAGAAAAGGTTGCCGTGGCCCCGGCCGGAAGACCGGAGGCTGTGAACGTTATCGCCGGGAGTGTAGGTCCCGTGGTTGGAGCCACTGCGACCGAGTAAACTGCGGTCTGACCTGATACCACACTCGACGCGGTACTCCCGGTTACGGTCATGCTGAAAGATGGGACGATCGGCACGGTTGCAGCGTCGACCGTCACCAATACCGTCGCCGATGCAGGACTTGCGCTGCCCGATCCCTGCGGATTGGCACCTGTCGCACTCGGGTACTGGGCAGTAATGCTATACGTTCCGACAGCCAGGGACGTGATCGACAACGTGGCCACACCGGAGGAATTCAGAGCGGCGGTTCCCATCACGGCAGAACCGTTCATGAAGCTGACCGTCCCGGTCGGCGGCGTTGTTCCGCTCTCCTTTACCGTTGCAGTCAAGATCAGCGCCTGACCTTCGGTGACGGGATTGGGAGACGCAACCAGGTTGATCGAAGCTGTCGCGGTGGTAGCAGTCACCGTCACTGGGTTTGCAGGCGACGTGCTGGCAAGGAAGCTTGAATTCCCGACATACCGGGCAGTCAGGCTATAGGTTCCGGCAGGAAGAGATGCGATGGACAGCGTTGCGACGCCGGAGGCATTCACGCTAGCCGATCCCAGCACCGTGGACCCATTCATGAAGTTGACCGTCCCCGACAACGAGGCTGTTCCACTGGCGCTCACCGTCGCCACCAGGTTCAGGGCCTGTCCCACGGTGACAGAATTCGGTGACGCAACCAGGCTTGTTGTCGTTGTCGCGGTAGAAGCAGTCACCGTCACGGAACTTGCAGGCGATGTGCTGGCAAGGAAGCTTGTGTTCCCCACATACCGGGCAGTCAGGCTGTAGGTTCCAGCGGGAAGAGATGCGATCGACAGCGTTGCGATGCGAGAGGAGTTCACGCTAGCCGATCCCAGCACCGTGGACCCATTCATGAAGTTGACGGTTCCCGACAACGAGGCTGTTCCACTGGCGCTTACCGTCGCCACCAGGTTCAGGGCCTGTCCTACGCTGACAGAATTCGGTGACGCAACCAGGCTTGTTGTCGTTGTCGACGTAGAAGCAGTGACCGTGACAGAGCTTGCAGGCGACGTGCTGGCAAGGAAGCTTGAATTCCCGACATACCGGGCACTCAGGCTATAGGTTCCGGCGGGGAGAGATGCGATGGGCAGCGTTGCGACTCCAGAAGAGTTCACGCTAGCCGATCCCAGCACCGTAGACCCATTCATGAAGTTGACCGTTCCCGACAGCGAGGCAGTTCCACTGGCGTTCACCGTCGCAACCAGGTTGAGCGCCTGCCCTACAGTGACCGGATTCGGTGATGCAATCAGGCTGGTTGTTGTCGTCGCGGTAGACGCAGTGACCGTGACTGAGCTCGCAGGCGATGTGCTGGCGGGGAAGCTTGAATTCCCCACATACCGGGCAGTCAGGCTATAGGTTCCCGCCGGAAGAGATGTGACGGACAGCGTTGCGACTCCAGAGGAGTTCACGCTAGCCGATCCCAGCACCGTAGACCCATTCATGAAGTTGACGGTTCCCGACAACGAGGCTGTTCCACTGGCGCTCACCGTCGCCACCAGGTTCAGGGCCTGACCTGTAGTAACCGGATTGGGAGTCGCAACCAGGCTTGTGGTGGTGGTGGAGAGCACTTGCAAAGAAGCCGCAGCCGATTGACCTTTCGGATAGTGCGCATCACCTGAATACGAGCCAACGATCGAGTAGGAACCAGCCGACAGCGATGAAAGTGTGAGGGTCGCCGTGCCCGCACCGTCCAGGGAAGCCTGCCCGAGAGACACACTCCCATTCATAAAGTTGATGCTGCCTGTCGGAAGTGAGGCCGTTGTTTGGCCTACCGTGGACGTCAATGTCACGGATTGTCCCAGAGTCGCAGGGTTCGGCGAAGCAGCAATGGTAACCAGATCTCCCGATGAGGTAGTGGAGGTACCACCAGACTCCAACGCACCAATTGAAGGCGGGCTGGGTCTGACAGTTTTATTGAAGTCCCACGTCAGATACGTATTACTGATTCCCGCCAACTCTACCGGCCCTACAGAGATGCCCGCTCCGCCAGCAGGGCTGGAGCTTTGCAGTTCGTAATTCGTCCATGCCCCGTTGGAGGGGTTTACATAGAGAGGGTCTTCAATTGTCCCAACGGCTGTAGCGTAGGCCGTACTCCCAGGCGTGGCGGCGCTGTACCAGATATTGTTTGAACCTGAGAATGTGCCGACTGATCCTCCGCCGCAAATGAAAACATTCTGGGTGCCGGTGTTCGTGTAAGCGGGTTGATATACAACGTTGTTCACGAGATTGGTCGTGACATTGGTCTGGCCGTTGTAGACCAGGATCGCGCAGTCCGCAGAAGAATTCTCGCTGTTGAGATAGGAGTTGCAGTCAAACATACTGTTGTTGTAGATCTCAGCAGTTCCAACTCCGGTCGAGCTTCCATAGCCTTTGACCGCGATACAGTTGTGGGGATCGCCGCCACCACCATCGCTGGCTACGCTTACCCCCGTGTGATGAATGATGTTGTTATAGACCTGAACGTATCCTGATGATGGATCGATGTCGGACAGGTTGATACCGCTCCCGTTCACATCGGCAATGTCGTTGTCGTGAATGGCGAAATTGTAGAAACCTGTTGAGCCGTCCTCATTGATCTGGAATCCGTTATAGGCAGCCGTGTTGTAAATTCGGTTCCAGGCAAACTCGAAATCGTTTCCTTGAAAGTAAACGTCGTGATACTGCTTATTCGAACCATTTGGAAGGTAAGTGGTATCAACCGACACATCGGTTATTAAGTTTCCCAAGGCTACGTTACCCGTCGCCCCGCCCATGGCTCCGGCTTGTCCAGCGCAGGCGGGACACAACATCGTGTTTCCTACGAAGCGGTCGTAATTTGATGGGTCAAACGCAGATCCACCGCCACCGTCGATTTCGCCCCCGATGAGCGTGAGCCCTGAGTAGACCGTATAAGCGGAGGTTCCGGTATTACGAATAGCAGCGTGAGACCAACCTTCTCCTCCGAGAGTTGCGGTAGCTCCCGGTCGCGCCATAATCGTCATAAAGCTGGAAGCTGTTGTACTGGAATTGTCTGGAGTTAGGGAGGCGTGCCATCCACGACCATCGAAATACGGATAATTGACGCCGTTCAGGAATACAAGCGTGTCCCCGGGCACCATGCAGTTGTAGTAGGTGTCGGGTGTCCGCATCGTTGCGTTGTTATAGTTGCTCTCCGTAGTGCTCGCATAATTCGTCAATCCCCATGGGGTCGAATACGAATTCGCCGCTTGCATTGTCGAGCAATTTCCCGGCGCAGACGTGTCAACCGATGGCCCGATAAACCAAATATGCCCACTCCGAACAGTGAACGTCAGATTCGAGCAGGTGCCGCCAGGAGTCGTCACGACGATCGGGCCGGTGCCAGTCGTCCCGCTGGCAATTTGAACGCCGATTTGCTGCCTGTCTCCAGTAGGGTCTGCACCCCAGTAGAGATACTGGGCTACCGGATGGCCGTTGACTGTGACGGTAGACGTTCCCTGTGAGGCTCCGAAGTTCAACCCATAAATACTGAGATAGATTCCATTGCCACCTTCACCGCCTGTCGCCGGCCCTGATTGCACGTCTTGATACATGCATACCGGGGCAGATGCGAATGCTGGCGCCGCTAAGAGGAACGTGAAAAGAACAACGAGGAGAGCCTTCAATCGAGTGGCCGAGTTCGCGGCGAAGTTCGCTCCGGCGGCGGTCGTCTCTGGAAGGACCGCGATGATACTTGGAACTGGCATCCGCGCCGCTGGACTGTCGCAGATTTGGTCGAACGAGGGAGTCTCAATCCCAGCGTTCGAGCCAATCGATTTCAATATTCTCAAGACGCACCTCTAAACCGTGAAAAACTCTTTCGCCGCAATGTTCCCGGCATAACCGTTGCCCAGGGATGTTGTTACGAAAAGACACTATAGTAACTATATAAGCAGTTACCACCGACCGTATCACAGCTATTCAAAAGTGTTGGTGCGTTCCACCCCAAAAGACCCCTTTTTGACAATTAACCAGTTCATAACTCCGGAGAATCGCAAGTAATCCGCGAAGCGGCTTTTCGGGGGTCTGCGCACTAATCTCTTTGAATTCAATACATATCCCAATAGGCCTGGGACGATTCCCGAGCTCGTTCAAGAATGTTCTTGCCATGAAAATCAATGTTCGAAGCCATCTAATTCATTGACTCCCAGGACCTTACGGCCACAAAAGAGAGTTCGGCGTCCCATCGTCCAAATCAGTTCAACTGGATATCTTTCCTTGAATGGGTTATCGGCGGCCAAACGAGACGCGTTAGCCGGCCAATCGCCCCTTAGACCTGCTCGTCCGCACCTCTTCCTCGATCGATTCAGGCAGGAGCACGATCAAGATTTTTAGCAGATTCTCGGGCATTTCAGGCATTCTTCACGTGATCGAGTTCATCGCGTCATGCCAGATCTTGCCCCAGACGCAAAACGGGAGACCCCCGAAGGGTCTCCCGTTTTATCTCTACTTATCTAGAATACCAAGTTGAGTAGGGTAACTATGCCAACTTTTTTAATTTATTATCTGATTTAGAATGAGCTGCTTCGCTCGATTTCACCGCCTCAACCCCCTTGACAACCTTCCAGCGGTTCCAACAATTCCGCCTGGGCGATAAACGAAATCTTCCCGACTGATCGGTTGAGGGATGATCAAAACCGTTTCCCTGGCAACACATCGACAAGGCGCAGCGCGCCCAAACCCTCAATGTAAGGTTACTCGACTGTTACTTAAGGCTGGGACAAAGGTAGACCAGGGGGATGGCGGTATGGAACGTTCCACTCTCACATTTTTGAGCCAAGATCAGCCCACCTTGAACATCTGCTTTATCCCCCGCAGCGCCTGCCTCGACCGCTCTTCGTTTTCGATGAGAGAGAAGCGCACGTGTTGATCCCCCTGATCACCGAACCCAATGCCTGGGCTCACCGCGACCTTGGCGTCAACTAGCAACTTTTTCGAAAACTCCATCGACCCTAAGGAGCGGTATTGCTCCGGGATACGCGCCCATACAAACATCGTTGCTTTCGGCAGGTCGACTGGCCATCCGAGCTTATTCAGTCCCGGAACCAGCACATCGCGGCGCGCCTTGTAGATGTCGCGAATCTCCGCCACGCAGTCTTGTGGGCCTTCCAATGCAGCGATCGATGCGATCTGTATCGGAGTAAACATCCCATAATCGAAGTAGCTTTTGATTCGACCCAGTGCCGCTACCAGCGCAGGGCAACCGACCATAAAGCCGACTCGCCATCCCGGCATGTTGTAGCTCTTGGACAACGTAAAGAATTCGACGGCGATCTCTTTGGCTCCCGGCACCTGCATCACGCTTGGCGCCACGTACCCATCGAACGTGATGTCGGCATAGGCAAGATCGTGGACCAGGTAGATGCCCAACTCTTTACAGAGCGGCACGAGGCGTTCAAAAAAGGAGAGATCAACGCAGGCAGTGGTCGGATTCGCAGGGAAGTTCAGAATCAGGATCTTTGGCCGAGGCTGCATCCGCGGCAGTTCGTATTCCAACTTGTCGATCAGGGTGAATTGATCCGTTCCATCCATGGCGATGCTCTGCACCTTCGAGCCCGCGATCACGGGTCCAAAGATATGGATTGGATAACTTGGATTCGGTACGGCAACCGTATCGTCATCATCGAGCACGGCCAGGCACAGATGGGCAATGCCCTCTTTCGATCCAATGGTGACGATCGCTTCTGTCTCAGGGTTTAGCGAGATCCCGTAGCGCTTCTTATACCAGTTGCAGATCGCAGCGCGTAGTCGGGGTATGCCGCGAGAGAGCGAGTACCGGTGCGTCGTCGTTCTTTGCGAAGCTTCGATGAGTTTGTCGACGATGAACTTCGGCGTCGCACCGTCCGGATTGCCCATGCCGAAATCGATAATGTCTTCACCGCGTTTGCGTGCGGCGGCCTTTAGTTCCCCGGTTACGTTGAACACATATGCCGGCAGGCGAGCCAACCGTCTAAAGTCATCCATTGCAAATTCCACTTTCTCCGAGTCCGGGATGTCCGATTGCACCCGCCAGCACGTGATACAGAGTCTTAACTGGATTAAAGCCTAAACTCAAAACTTCATCGATGTTACCTGACGTTCCGTCTGGGAACGGATTTTGAACTATCAGACCAAAATGGAGGACGCGGCGGCAGTTCGCGGATGCCAGGCACCACGCGGGCGACAAAAACACCTGTCAAGGAGCCTTGACTCCCGACTCCCGCTTTCCGCTACCCGAAACCGGGCTCAAGCTGTCGATTTGTAACCCGAAACCGGGCTAAATCCGCCTCAAATGCAGCGGCTTCTGGAGTTGGCGATGCAACCGCGCCACGATGTGTTTACTCCCTCCGCCGTCGCGTAACCTTCCGCATTCCGACTGGCTTTAACCCGGACAGCCCTTTGACAGATGCGGCATAATCGAAGCCATGTCCAGCTTGCATATTCGGTCATTTGGCGAGCCTCCCACGTCCATTTGGACGTTGAACGCCACCCAGGTACGCGATCAAGCCGCCTCCCTAAACCCTACGCCAGGAGGAGGTTCCATCTCGGTGTTCACTGCAACGTTGGGCCTGGCTCTGGTGCATAAGGGTGCGAGTATCTCCCTCAAGCGTGCGGGGGAAGATGCTCCTCGTCGCGAGGCCCTCGACGAACTGTGCAAAGCAATCAATTTCGCTCTCGTATTGATGAGCGGGCTCGCCGACGATGATTCGCAAGCCTTCCAAAATTATCTCGAGGCCCGTTCCCTGCCCCGCACCACCGAAGGAGAGAAAGTCTTACGCAACAAGGCTATGGAAGCGGCCATCCTGGAAGCAAGTCGCATTCCCATCACTTCAGCGAGGGAGATTTGTGCAGCGCTGGAACAGGCCGAACGAGCGGTCAACCTTTCGGATCGTCATCTGCTTACCGACATCGTGGGTGGCGCATTACTGATGAAAGCTGCCGTGGATGCTGTTCTTTTGAATGTGGATGCGAATGTTTCTCTGCTATCGGACGAAGGAACGCGCGCCGCTTTGGAGCGAGAAAGAGTTGAGTTGGAGCGGATTTCGTTGGAACGTAGCGAATCGATCGCCAGGGCTTATCAAGGTCGCATTGCGGATTTTGGCGATATTCCGGGCAATTCTGCGTAAATACACGCGTCACTGACCTGAAAGTTTGTGCGGACTATGATGGTCGGGTGAAGACAGAAATAGCTCTTGGCGACATTCTTGCGAATGCTATTTCGCATGGAATTGGGCTGTTTTTAGCCATTGCAGGGGCGGCTTATCTCATTCATGCGTCGACTCGGGGCGATGCGTGGGTGGTGGCTAGCTGCTCGGTTTTCTCTGCGACCCTTGTGTTTGTCTATTTGTTTTCAACGCTTTATCACTCACTTGTCGTCACGCGGGCGCGGCATGTTTTTCAGATTCTGGATCATTCGGCGATTTATTTGCTAATTGCGGGGACGTATACGCCGTTCACTTTGGTGTCGTTGCGGGGGGTTACGGGGTGGTGGCTATTTGGGTTTGTGTGGACCTTGGCCATTGCCGGGGTGGTGTTCAAAAGCCTTTTGATTGAGCGGTTTGCGGTGGCTTCGGCATTGGTGTATTTGCTCCAGGGGTGGGTGATTGTGTTTGCGATTCGGCCACTTTATGGGGCTATTGGGGGACATGGGTTGGCTTGGCTGGTTGCCGGAGGGGTGCTGTACAGTTTGGGTATTGTTTTCTTTGCTTTAGATCGGCTGCGCTATTTTCATATGGTCTGGCATTTGTTTGTTTTGGCTGGAAGTGTGGCGCATTATTTTGCGATTTTGTTCTACGTGGTGCCGCCGCGGCCGTGAATTCGGGGTGTTTTTCGACATACTTAGCCCTGTTTCGGGTTACTCAGCGACGTCTTGAGCCTGGTTTCGGGACGCACGCAGGTTTGCGTGGAGTTTTCGGAGGGTGGGTGAAATGACCCAGGTGTCCTGCGCGGACGGAGAGGGTGCTTTGCGTGGCACGATGAGCAGGCTCGAAGGATGGGGGCGATGATGGATCGCGCGGAGCGGGTGAGCCTTCCTGTACGGATTTGATTGGCACGGATATGGTGGTAGTCGCGCTGCTGGGGGATAACTTTGAATCGATATCTGGTGAAGGCTACGGTGGTGGGGGCGTTGGGTGGGTTGTTGTTCGGGTTTGATACGGCCGTGATTGCCGGCACGACGGAACAGTTGTCGCAGGTGTTCCATCTGACGCCTGTGACGCTGGGATTGACGGTGTCGATTGGGTTGGCTGGAACGATTGTTGGGGCGATGAGTTCCGGAGTGCTGGGGCAGAAGATTGGTGGGCGCGAGGCGCTGCGGGTGATGGCGTTTCTCTATTTGATCTCGGCGGTGGGGTGCGCGTTTGCGTGGAACTGGGATGCGCTGATGGTGGCGCGGTTTGTGGGTGGGTTGGGGATTGGCGGATCGAGCGTGCTGGGGCCGGTGTATATCGCGGAGTTGGCTCCGGCGAAGTGGCGGGGGCGGATGGTGGGGTTGTTCCAGATCAATATTGTGGTCGGGATTCTGCTGGCGTATTTGTCGAACTACCTCATCGTGACGCAGCACCTGGGAGCGAGGCAGTGGCGGTGGGAGTTCGCGGTGGCGATTGTTCCTTCGGTGCTGTTCCTCGGCTTGCTGTATGGGATTCCGCGTAGCTCGCGGTGGCTGGTCACCACGAACCAAACAGATGAGGCGCTGGAGGTGTTGCGCTTGATGGGGTCGCCGAACTCTGAGGCGGAGTTGCAGGAGATTATCGATTCGGTGCATTTGGAGCGGGGGGTGAAGGCTGAGCCGCTGTTTACCCGGAGGTATGCGCTGCCGTTGTTTCTGGCGGTGACGATTGGGTTGTTCAACCAGCTGTCGGGAATTAATGCGCTGCTGTATTACTCGAACTCGATCTTTGCATCGGCGGGGTTCAGCTCGAGCTCGGCCGCGCTCCAGACGGTGGGCGTGGGGCTGGTGAATTTGCTGGCTACGTTTTTGGGGATGAGTTTGATTGACAAGCTGGGGCGGAAGACGCTGATGCTGATTGGGTCGGTGGGGATGGTGGTGGCGCTTTCGGGTGTGGCCTGGGTGTTCTACACGGACTCGCACAAGGGGCTGCTGATGGCTTGCTTCATGCTGTTCATTGTGTTCTTCGCGATCTCGCAGGGGTCGGTGATCTGGGTGTATATCGCGGAGGTGTTTCCGTCGCGGGTGCGGTCGAAGGGACAGAGTGTGGGGTCGTCGTCACACTGGATTATGAATGCGGTGATTGCGGGGGTGTTTCCGTATATTGCCGCGAAGAGTCATGCTTTGCCGTTTGTGTTCTTTGCGGGGATGATGGCGGTGCAGTTTTTTGTGGTGCTGTTTGTGTATCCGGAGACGAAGAGGCGGACGCTGGAGCAGATCCAGGCGGGGTTTGGGATTGGGTAGGTGCGGATGCGTTGATCTTCCCCACCCATCCGCAAGTGCGCGTATGAATGGGGCACCCCGAAATTAGGGGGGAGGATGCGTTGATCTCAGGGGCTAAAGCCCGGGAGATGGGTGGGGCGGGGATGTCCGGGCTAAAGCCCGGACCTATCTCAGGTGCAAAGGCAATGGCCAATGCGGGGGTTTCTCCACGGCCCCTTCGTTGAGCTCAGGGTCCGGTCGAAATGACGGTATGGGATGGGGAGAACGAGCGCTCGGTGCGCGAGCGAGAAGCAGGTTCTTCCCCTTCGACGTCGCTCTGGGTCAGAAGGACAGCCCGAAAGAAAGGCAAGAGCGACTGAAGAAGCAGATTCCCAGAGGGATTGACAGGCAGAAGAGCAAGAGCCCGGGGCTAAAGCCCTCTTGTGGTGGTGGCTTTTCAGGGGGCTAATCCGGTAGAACAAGCAACAGCAACCACAAAAGCAGCAGCAGATTCCCAGAGGGAATGACAGAAAGAAAAGCACGGGCAACGGCAAGAACAACTGCAAGAGCAAAAACCAATACAGGGGTTTCTCCACTGCGCTGCGCTCCGGTCGAAATGACGAGCTCCATTGCAGGTGCGTTGCGGTCGAAGTGACGAGCTCTATTGCAGGTGCGTTGCGGTCGAAGTGACGAGCTCTATTGCAGGTGCGTTGCGGTCGAAGTGACGAGCTCTATTGCAGGTGCGCTGCTGTCGAAATGACGGAGCGTTGAGGAAAGTTTTGAGATCGCTTGCGCCCGCGGAGTGGGGGCTTGGGGAGACGCTAGCGGGGCCAGGCGTTGGGCGGGGCGAACGTGGGTTGCTTGCGGCGGAAGAGTTTGACGGTGAGGGCTCCGAAGAGGAAGCCGCTGACGTGCGCCATGTAGGCTACGCCTCCATGCTGGACTGAGGCGACACTGCCTACGTTGAGCAGCTGAATGAGAAACCAGAAGCCGATGAGAAGGACGGCGGGGATAAAGGTTATTCGGAAGAAGAGGAAGAAGAAGAAGAGCGACTTGATGCGGTCACGGGGATAGGTGACGAGGAAGGCTCCCATGACCGCGGCGATGGCACCGCTGGCGCCGAGGGTGGGGACCCAGGAGTTGGGCGAGGCGGCGACCTGGGCGAGCATCGCGACGAGGCCTCCGAGGAGATAGAAGGCGGAGAAGCTGAAGGAGTTCATGGCGTCTTCCATGGCGGGACCGAAGGCCCAGAGGAAGATCATGTTGCCGAGGATGTGGGACCAGCTTCCATGCAAGAACATGGAGGTGAGCAGGGTGGGGAGGGCGTGGCCGTAGGAGATGTTGGCGGGGATGGCGGCCCACTTGAAGACGAAACTGTCGCCGCCCTGGAGCTCGAGGAGGAAGACCAGGACGTTGAGGACGATGATGACGACGGTGGCGATGGGAAAGTGGAGCCGGCGCCGCGATACGTCTCCTAAAGGGATCAGGCCTCCCACGCTGTGGTCCTCCAAAGGGCTTTGCCGAAGAGTATCAGAAGCGGGTTGTCGCGAAGAATGCGTGGGGGTGGAGGGCACGGACCTGGGCGGGGTGGCGGTGGTAGGTTTATTGCTATGGAAAAGGCTGCGGTTTTGAAGAGGTTGCAGGCGACGGGGCTGGTGCCGGTGTTGCGGGCGGAGTCTGTGGAACAGGCGATTGCGCTGGCGGAGGCGGTGGCGGCGGGTGGGGTGGACGTGCTCGAGGTAACGATGACGGTGCCGGGGGCGGTCGAGGTGATTGCACGGCTGGTGCGGGATCGGCCAGATATTCTGGTGGGGGCAGGGACGGTACTGGATGCGGAGACGGCGCGGACGTGCATTTTAGCCGGGGCGCAGTTTGTGGTGAGTCCGGCGCTGAATGTGAAGACGATTGCGATGTGCCATCGGTATTCGGTGGCGGTGCTGCCGGGGGCGCTGACGCCGACGGAGATTGTGACGGCGTGGGAGGCGGGGGCGGATGTGGTGAAGGTGTTCCCTGCCGGCGCGATGGGTGGGGCGAAATATCTCGTGTCGCTGAAGGGGCCGCTGCCGCAGATCGAGATGATTCCTACGGGGGGCGTGTCGCTGGCGACGGCGAAGGAGTTTCTGGAGGCGGGGGCGTTTGCGCTGGGCGTGGGGTCGGATTTGGTGGACGCGAAGGCAATGGCCGCGGGGAGGCCGGAGGTGGTGACCGGGACGGCGCGGAAGTATATGGCGATTGTGCGGGAGTTTCAGGGGCGGGGAGCGACTACAATCTAGGCATGATTCCTGAACAGATCACGGGTTGGACGCGCCCTGGCGGGCGTGATGGATTGGGCTCGTGAGTGCGATGAATTCACGCGTGGAAGAGGTTACGCAGCGGATCGTTCAGCGGAGCCTGGGGACGCGGCGGCGTTATCTTGAGGCGATCGCGCAGGCGGCTAGCGTGACACCGACGCGCAAGGGGTTGGGATGCGCGAACCAGGTGCATGGGTTTGCGGCGTGCGGGGCGGACGACAAGGCGACTCTGCGCGAGGGGGACGCGGGCAACCTGGGGATTGTGACGGCGTACAACGATATGCTGTCGGCGCATCAGCCGTATGAACGGTTTCCGGAGTTGATACGCGCGACGGCGCGCGAGGCGGGTGGGG
>JBEKFF010000012.1:0-30948 GCA_050013455.1 Acidobacteriaceae bacterium
GGTCACACCGTCTTTGCTCAGGGTCCCGGTGGTTCCAGCCAATTCAATACCATTCGCACGCAGACGTTGGGTAGTCGCAGCGAACTGCGCCTCAGACATCGGAATCTCGATCATCCTGCCAGTCTAGGGGCAGGCGCAGGATTTCGCCAAGCGGGGGGCACAGGCTTCTACGATATTCTGGCGTTTCAGATACGAGCGCATGACCTTGTCCACCGAAACCACCGCAGCCGCCCCTGAGCGCGACCTCACACCGGTCATGCGACAGTATCGCGCCGCCAAGGACGAGCACCCCGACGCGCTGCTGTTCTTCCGCCTCGGCGACTTCTACGAGCTCTTCTACGAGGACGCGCTGATCGCCTCCCGCGAGCTCCAGCTCACCCTCACCTCGCGCGACAAGACCAAGTCCGTTCCCATGTGCGGAGTTCCCTACCACTCCGCCGGCACCTACCTGCAGCGGCTGCTGCGCAAAGGCTATCGCGTCGCGCTGTGCGAGCAGATGGAGGATCCCAAGACAGCGAAGACCATCGTCCGGCGCGAGGTCACGCGCGTCCTCACGCCGGGCACCGCGGTCGATGCGGCGCTCGACGCCAGCGAAAGCCAGTGGCTCGCCAGCATTTCGGCTTCCGGCAACGGGCCTGCTGCCGCTGTGGGGGTCGCCGCGCTTGACCTCTCCACCGGCGACTTTCGCGCGACCGAGTTTTCGGGACCGTCGGCCTGGGCGCTGGCTCTTGACGAGCTCGCGCGCATGCGGCCTGCGGAAGTTGTTTACGCGCGCGGCAGTGCCGGTTTCGGCGCGACCTCGCAGAGCGTGCGCCAGGGCGTGCTGCGCGAAACTGTCGGCGAGGCGAAAGAGGAGCCTGCGCAGCTCGACATCTCGGGGGCGCGCACCGAGGTTGAAGACTGGGCCTTCACCGAGGACTATGCCCTTCCGCTGTTGCGCCAGCAATTGCGCGTGCACTCGCTGGACGGCATGGGCCTCGGCCAACACCACGCTGCAGCGGTGGCCGCGGGTGCGATCGTCCACTACCTGCGCGCAACCAAGCAGGGGGCGCTCGCGCATCTCGACACGCTGCGTTATTACGAGCGCAACGATGCGCTCGAGCTCGACGCCGTGAGCGTGCGCAACCTCGAGCTGGTCGAGCCGCTGTTCTCCAGCGAAGGCCCGCAGACCACGCTGTTTTGGACGCTGGATGCGTGCTGCACGCCGATGGGCAAGCGGCTGCTGCGCGCGCAACTGCTGCGTCCCATGCAGTCGCTCGACGCCATCAATCACCGTCTGGACGCGGTCGGCGAAGCTGTCGCCGACCTGCGCCACCGCGAAGGCCTGCGCCGCGCCATGGACGGCATCCTCGACCTCGAACGCCTGCTCGGCCGCGTGTCGCTCGAGACTGCGGGGCCGCGCGAGGTCGTCGCCCTGGGCAAGACGCTGGCGCGCCTCCCTGGCCTGCGCGGAGCCGTCGCAGAATTTGTCTCGGCGAATCCCAACAGCCACTGGGCAGAGCTCGCCACCGGCCTCGACACGCTCGACGACCTGAATGAGTTGATCGCACGGACGCTGGTCGACGAGCCTCCGGTTGCACTCTCCGACGGCGGCGCAATCCGCGAAGGCGTCGACGAAGATCTTGACGCCGTGCGCAGCCTCTCGTCTACAGGTCGCCAGCGGATTGCCTCCATCGAAGAGCGCGAGCGCGAACGCACCGGCATCGGCTCGCTCAAGGTGCGCTTCAACTCCGTCTTCGGGTATTACCTCGAGGTCACCAAGGCTAACGCCAAGTCCGTTCCCACGGATTACGAGCGCAAGCAGACGTTGGTGAATGCCGAGCGCTTTACCACCCCCGAGCTGAAAGAACTCGAAGTAAAGATCCTGACCGCGCAGGAGCGCAGCGGCGAGATCGAGCGTCGCATCTTTGCCGAGCTTCGCCGCCAGCTGCTCGCCAACGCCGCGCGCATCCGCGAGACCTCGCGCCTCATCGCGCGCATCGACCTCCTCGGCTGCTTCGCGCATCTTGCTGCGCTGCGCGGCTGGGTTCGCCCGCAGGTCGACGCCAGCGGCCTGCTCGAATTCCACGCCGGTCGCCATCCTGTGATCGAGCGCCGCCTCGAAGACCAGGGCGCCGGCAGATTTATTCCTAACTCCCTGCATCTTTGCGCCGGCGACACTGCCGCCACCGAACCCTCGCTGCTGCTCATCACTGGCCCCAACATGGGCGGCAAGAGCACCTACCTTCGCCAGGCAGCGCTGCTGGTCATCATGGCGCAGAGCGGCTCGTTTGTGCCGGCAGAATCCATGCGGCTGGGATTAGTCGACCGCATCTATACCCGCATCGGCGCCGCGGATAACGTCGCGCGCGGCCGGTCTACTTTTATGGTGGAGATGACTGAGACGGCCGCGATCCTGAACACCGCAACCTCGCGCTCGCTGGTTCTGCTCGACGAGATGGGCCGCGGCACCGCCACCTACGACGGCCTCTCGCTCGCGTGGGCAACGGTCGAGCATCTGCACGACACCATCGGCTGCCGCACGCTCTTCGCCACGCATTATCACGAGCTCACGCTACTCGCCGACCGCCTCGCCCACCTGCGCAACGTGCGCGTGACCGTGCGTGAGAACTCGGGCGGCATCGTCTTCCTCCACACCGTCGAACCCGGCGCGGCGAATAAGAGTTACGGCATCGAGGTTGCGCGCCTGGCCGGCCTGCCCAACGCCGTCATCAGCCGCGCTCGCGAGGTGCTCAAGGTCCACGAGCGCGCCGAAACCCAGCAGGTCCGCGAGTCTGCACCGTCCCGCGAAGCGAAGGTGCAGATGACCATGTTCACTCCGCTCTCGCAGCGCATCGTCGACCGCATCGAGCAGGTCGACATCGACGGACTCACCCCGCGCGAAGCCCTGCAGTTGCTCGCCGAGCTGCAACGCGAACTCAAAGGGGACGCATGAAACCACTGCAACCCAAGCTGGGGTGGAAGCCGCTGCTCGTCGCCGGCGTGATGTCGGGCACCTCCGCCGACGGCGTCGACGTAGCCTTCTGCAAAATCGCACCCGCACTCCGCGCAGACACCGCGCCGCGTTTCACGCTGCTCGGCCACCGGTCCTTCGCCTACAACAAAAAACTCCGCGCGCTGATCCTCAACATCGCGGCCGGCAACAACACCACGGCCGCCGAACTCAGCCAACTCGCCTGGCGGCTCGGCGAGCTCTACGCCGACTGCATCGCGACAACCTCTTGCGAGCTGAACCTCAAGCCGCAGCTCGCCGCGATGCATGGCCAGACAATTTATCACCAGGCCACCGCCGCAAAGTTCCTCGGCGCGCCGATTCGCTGCACGTCGCAGATCGGCGAACCGGCAGTACTCGCCGAGCGCCTGCGCATCCCCGTCACCAGCGACTTTCGCCCCGCCGATCTCGCAGCCGGAGGCCAGGGTGCGCCGCTCGTCCCCATGCTCGACTTCTGCCTCTTCCGTCACACCACAAAGAATTGCGTGCTGCTGAACTTAGGCGGCATCGCCAACGTCACTGCCCTGCCCGCAGCCTGCACCGCAACAGACGTTCTCGCCTTCGATACCGGGCCTGCGAGCATCTTAATCGACCTGCTCATGCAGCAACTCTACAACCGCCGCTTGGACAAGAGCGGAGCCGTCGCCGCAAGTGGACAGATCCTCAAGCCCGTCCTCGACCGCCTGCTCACCACGCCTTACTTCTCCACCCCGACACCGAAATCCTGTGGCCGCGAAGAGTTCGGCCCCGCCTTCGCGCACCAACTGCTTGCGCTCTGCAAGCAAGCTCCCAAGCAGGACGTGATCGCCACGGCCACCGCGCTCACCGCCGCCACGATCATCGACGCCTACCGCCGCTTCTGCTGGCCGCACCTTGGTCAACATGCTCCGTTAGCACGCGCCACCGAACTCATCGCAGCCGGCGGCGGCACGAAGAATCTCACGCTCATGCGCCTGCTCACCGACGGCTTCGCACAGCTAGGCGTCAAGGTTTCGACCACCGCCAGCGCAGGCCTTCCCGTCGAAGCCAAAGAAGCCGCGGCCTTCGCGCTGCTAGGCTGGCTAACCTGGCACGGCCTCCCCGGCAACATTCCCAGCGCCACAGGTGCCAGCCGCTCCGTCATCCTCGGCAAGGTGACGTACGCGTGAGACCTCGATTCAGCAGGATACTGCTCAGTACGCTGCTCTCGCTCACCGCGTGCTCGCCGTCCGCGAAGGACCGTCGCACCCTTGCGTTCCTCATCGAGTCCTCGCCGAACAACCTCGACGTCCGCCAGGGAACCGACTCGCAATCCGAGCGCATTGGCAGCCTTATCTTCGACCCCCTCGTCCGCAAAGATGCACACTTCAACCTGCAGCCCTGGCTGGCTGCCTCGTGGGAGCGTCCGGACGCACTCACCTGGATCTTCCATCTGCGCGCGGGCGTGCACTTTCACGACGGCCATCCGCTTACCTCAGCCGACGTCGCGTGGTCCGTTCGCAGCATGACCAACGGCGCGATCATCACGGCCAAAGGCGGTGCGTTCAAAGCCATCACGGCTGTCGACACGCCTGACCCGCTCACCGTCGTCGTGCACACGGGCACGCCGCAGCCAAGCCTGTTGTTCAACCTCTCGGACGGCCTCTTCGGTGTGGTCGAAGCTGGCGCCGCGCGCGACGAAGGTTTGCACCCCGTCGGCTCTGGCCCCTTTCGCTTCGTGTCGCAGGTGCAGGACAAGGAAGTGCTGCTCGATCGCAATCCCACCTATTGGGCTGGCGCGCCGAGCGCAACTATCGAGCACGTCCGCTTCCAGGTCGTCCCTGACACCATCACCGCCGCGCTGGAGATGAAGAAAGGCTCAGCCGACGTCGAGAGCAACGTCCTGACTATGGACATGGTGCACGCTCTGAGCGAATCGCCGAACCTCCGGGTGTCTACCGGTCCCGGCGCGCGTGTCGACTACCTGAACTTCAACGTGCAGGATCCTGCTCTACGCGACCCGCGGGTGCGCCAGGCCATCGCCTTCGCCATCGACCGCCCTGCGCTCGTCACCGCTCTGTGGCATGGCCACGCCCACCTCGCCGACACGCTGCTGCCGCCCGGCCACTGGGCTGCCGCGCCCGACGCCAACCTCGCGCAATACCAGCACAACCCGACGCGCGCGATTCAGCTACTCGACGCCGCCGGTCTCAAACCCGACGGTCGCGGCATCCGCCTTCACCTGACCATGAAGACCTCCACCGACGAGACCACGCGCCTGGAAGCCCAGGCCATGCAGGCTGAGCTGCGCGACGTCGGCATCGACCTCTCTCTGCGCTCGACGGAGTTCGGCACCTTCTACTCCGACATTACCAAGGGCGCGTTTCAGATGTACCTGCTGCGCTGGATCGGCTCCAACGAAGACCCCGACATCTTCCACTATTGCTATGCCTCTGAGATGTTCCCTCCCAAAGGCGCGAACCGCGGCCACTACGCAAACCCGCGCGTCGATGCGCTGTTGCAAGCCGCGACCTCGAGCACCGACGAAGCCACGCGCCGCCAGAACTATCTTCAAATCCAGCAGATCCTCTCCGCAGATCTTCCAACCATTCCACTCTGGTACCCCGACAACATCGTCATCCACTCTGCGCGCCTGACGAACCTAACGATCGATCCCGGCGGCAGCTTCGACTTTCTCCGCACTGCGCAGCTTCATTAGTCCGTCTCCAAGATGCCTATCCTGGGCTGGATACGATCGGCGCCTCCCATCGCAGCTCCCCTCTTGCCCGAGGAGGCTCTCCAGAGCTCCTGACCTGTTATGCTTTCTACTTCATCGGCCACGCCTCACAGCGGTCCCAGTAGCAGCAGGCCACGCGCCATTGCGCATAAGGACATCTTGAGAAATGACTTCTCCGGTTCTTTTCTTCTTCATCTCCCTTATTGTCCTCTGGATCTCCGAGAGGATCGGCGCAGCCATTCGCAAGTGGCGGCCGCCAGCCGACGACACACGCAAGGACTTCGATGTGATTCTGACGGCCGCGCTTACGTTACTCGGGCTCATGATCGGATTCACATTTTCCATGGCCGTGACTCGCTTCGATCAGCGCAAGAACTTTGAAGAGGCGGAGGCCAACGCCATCGGCACAGAGTACCTGCGAGCGGACCTGCTGGCGCCGGCCGATGCGAACCATGTCCATCAACTGCTTCGCAGCTATCTCGATCAACGCATCGTTTTCTATCGAGCCACGGATGAGCGCCTGCTTGAGCAAAACATCGCCGATACCGCGCAGCTTCAGACCGCTCTCTGGTCCGCCGTTCAGACACCCGCCATGACGAATCCCACGCCCGTCGCCGCGCTCGCCGCCTCCGGCATGAACGACGTTCTGAACTCTCAGGGCTATACCCAATTTGCCTGGGATGACCACATCCCTGTCCCGGCATGGATGCTGTTGTTAGCCATCGGCATTGGCTGCGATCTGTTGATCGGCTACACTTCGCGCCGGCCAACGCAAGAGAGGCTGCTGTCGTTGATTCTTCCGCTATTCGTGTCCGTATCTTTCCTGCTCATCGCGGATATTGAATCCCCGCGGGCCGGGCTCATTCGCGTCGAGCCGCAGAATCTCATCATCCTCTCTCAATCCCTGGGTCGACAGTAAATTTACCTGCCGCTCCCTCGGGCAAGCGACACTTCGCCATAGCCAGCAGTTATTATGTATCCCAAGAACCCATAGCCTGCATCTAAGCTGACAAAACTGACAGTACCTCCCCGCTGTCAATCCTCATAGGCTTCACTGGAAAGAGGTTTCGATGCGAATCAGGAACGTACTACCATCAGCCTTGCTTCTGAGTTTTGTGGTCTGGTGCACAGCGTGCAAAAGCACGTCGTCAGCGCCAGCTTCGCCTGACACGAACTCCTCTCAGACCTCATCGAATTCATCCGCGCCTGCTGCGTCCTCGGCGGGTCCGTCCTCGGCAGCCACGTCCTCCGCTACAACGCCTCCACCCAACACTCCGGCTTCGCCCGAACCCCAGGCTCCGCCCACCGAAGCCGCGGCTCCGGCACCGCCCGTCGAGCCCACATCCCCGCCGCCGCCCGCCCCGGTCGTCATCCCGGCCGGGACGACCCTTCGGGTCAGACTCGTGCAGGCGGTGGGATCCAAGATCAGCAACGACGGCCAGAGTTTCGACGCGACGTTCTCTTCTCCGGTGGTGGTCAAAGGCGTGACAGTGATCCCCGTCGGCACCAGGGCTCTCGGAACCGTGACCGAGGCCCACGCTTCGGGACGTTTCAAAGGCGGAGCAACCCTCAGTCTCCGGTTGAACAGCATTCGTCTGAACGGTGCGACCTACTCGATTCGCACCGCAACGTACGCTCAAACCTCAACGGGTAAGGGCAAGCGAACGGCTGCGATGGTCGGCGGCGGCACAGGCGGAGGAGCCTTGATCGGCGGAATCGCTGGTGGCGGCAAAGGCGCCCTCATCGGCGGCCTCATCGGTGCTGGCGCGGGCACAGTCGGCGCTGCGACCACCAACCGCGACATCACCCTCCCCTCCGAAACCATTGTCCATTTCAGTCTGTCGTCTTCGCTGAAGTTGAGCCCCACCGCCTAGCTCATTCCGTAGACGGATTGCGTTGCCGCGTGGCGCGAGCCTCGGCCGCGTCGTTCTTCCCTGCGTCCTCTCCAGGTCCGTCGAGGTAAACGAACTCCGTCGGCCCTGCAAAGCCGCTGCCCGATGCTTCGACGATCTCCGTGATCTCCAGCAATAGCTGTTCGCGGATCTCGTAGAAGGTCAGTGTGGCTCCCGTCAAGACGTAGAGATGAATTTCGATCTCCATGCCGCGTTCCCCAAAATCAACGAGGCGGATACGCTTGCTGTTTTGCTCGACTCGTTGATGGTTCGCAACGAGCTCTTGAATTTTGGAAAGCACGAACCGGAGTTGCGCCGCGGTTGCACCATAACGCAGGCGCAGTCTCGTCTCCATCAACGTTTTTCTGCGCGTTCGGAAGTTTTCGATGTTCGACTGCGCGAGTGCTCCCGCTGGAACTGACAGCAGGCTCTGATCGTCCGTACGCAGTTTTACAGAGCGCAGCGTAATGTCCTCAATGTAGCCGAGCCGGTTGGAGATCGAACACCGGTCGCCGACGGCCAGCGCGTTGTCCATCAGAAGAAATATCCCGCCAAGAATATTCTCAATCGACTTTTGCGCACCCAGTGCGACCGCGACGCCTCCAATTCCGACGCCAGCCAGGGCGGTCTTCGTGTCCACGCCCAACACCGTAAGGATCGCGAAGATCGCCACCACCACCAACAACACGTTCATCAATCGCTCGCCCAGCAGCATCAGCGATCGTCTATTCGTCTCGCCTTGAACCCACGCGACCGTGCTCGCCCGTTCGAAGAGAAGCTTCAGCACGCGGCGAATCAGCCAGGTCACCCCAATGAGGATAAGAACCGATATCGCTCGCTTATAAGCAAGCCGGAAACTCAGGGAAAAACCGAGCGTCTGCACGGTGAGCAGATGAAAAACCAGCAACACGAGAAACGTTACAGGCCGCCGAGTCTCGCTGAGCCATGCTTCAAGGCGTCGTTTGACGTCGGCATGGACGGCCGCTCGCTCAATGGCAGCCCGAGCGACTCGCACAACCAACCACATCAACCCCAGCGGAAGAAGGATCGAAGCCGCCCAGACGAGCCATTGCGCACCCGAGAACCCTAGAAATGCGTGCTCGACCAGAACCGGCGGCATCATCCGGTTAACCCAGGTCTCTTCCAGCAACTCATACATCTCTGGTACCTGGCCGAGCGTATCCGAGGAAATCAGCCAGATCTGGCCCGACTCCGCGTCGCTTACGCGGATGAGGATGATGTCCAGTTGCTGCGGTCCAATCTTCAGCGACCCAACGTCTTCGCGGTCCAGCGGGAGACCGTCATTCACGTCGCCCGTGGGCTTATCACTGATGCTCTCGATCGAATGAACGTAGTAACGGTCCATCAGCTCGTTGAGCTGTCGAGCCACGGTCTCCGCGTTAGCCGTTTGCGCGGCCGGGACTTGCATGAACCTGACGGCGCCAGCGAAATCCCCCCGTTGCGTAGCCCGAATGAAGCCGGTCACGGTGCCCCTGGGCGTAGTTCGGCCAAACGGATCGACGTGAGTCTCGGAGGGCGCGCTCGGTATCGCAGGCGTCGCCAGGTGGGGCAGTTGCGCAAACACATGCGCGCACAGGAACAAGAGCAGCGCCGCAGCCAGCCTTCCCTGCCGCGTCCTCCACGGACCGCTTCTGATTCTCAACCCCATCGCAAAGCTCCTCCGCCCGCACCACCCCGTTGGTAAAGCATAGGTTACTCGAAGCCGCTCCGCACCATCCGCCGGTCCCAGTGAAACCTTCCGGTAACCGGCGAACGCGAGCACGCCCCCGGTCGAGTCAAGACCTTCGCCAGTTGCATCCAATCATTGCTTCAGAGAATCGAGGAATTGCCGCCCACAAGATTTTCAATTGCGCGGTAGGGTCGCCGCGCATTTCGAACCCTGCGACGGATACGAATCCACAAATATATCCTGGCTGCTCCCAAAGATCGTAAATATTTTAAAATGAATAAGATATGGCAGCGTTTATCTCGCTTTACCCCTAATAGGCACCCACTTCCATATAAAATTCCCTTTCGATTTTTTTACACTTAAGGAGTTTATGAGTAACCTGCAAAGTATTTTGATGGGTAAGAACGACCCCAACAATTTGGAACGGATCCATGCAGTTCCGCCAGGAACCGTCAGCAAATGAGCGCGCACCACCCACTGCGGATTCTTTCGCTGGAAGATGATCCTCGCGTTGCCGAGCTGCTCTACGAGTCGCTTGCGGCAGAAGGCATTGCGTGCGAATTCACCCGCGTCGATACCCAGGCTGCCTTTCTGGCTTTCCTTGAAAACGGCTCAGTCGACCTGATTTTGGCGGATTATTCTCTTCCATCCTTTGATGGCCTTTCCGCGTTGAAACTAGCAAGGAGCGTCCGCCCGGATCTCCCGTTCATTCTTGTTTCCGGGGCGCTGGGGGAAGAGGTTGCGATTGATGCCTTCAAACTTGGCACTACGGATTATGTTCTGAAATCCCGCCTGTCAAGGTTGGGACCCTCCGTACGCCGTGCCATGCGTGAGGCCGACGAGAGAGCGGAACGCAAGCGCGCCGAGGAGGCGCTCCGCCGCAATGAGGCGTACTTAGCCGAAGCACAGACACTGAGCCACACAGGCAGCTTTGGCTGGAACGTTTCCAGCGGAGACATCTATTGGTCGGAAGAAACCTACAAGATCTTTGGACTTGACCGAAACGTTTCGCCAACAATCGAATTCATACTTCAACGAACTCATCCCGAAGATAGAGATGGCGTGCAGCGGGCCCTCGACCACGCAATCAGGGAAAACATAGATTTTCGTGTTGAGCATCGTGTGCTGATGCCGAATGGTGAACTCAAGTACGTTCTTGCGCTGGCTCGCCCGTCGAAGCCCACACCCGGCGACCTCGAATTCATAGGCGCCGTGACAGACCTCACAGACCGTAAATTCGCCGAGGCGGCCCTGCGCCGCAGCGAGGCTTACCTGGCGGAAGGACAGAAGCTAAGCTTGACCGGAACCTGGGCTTGCAATATTGCTACTCGAGAGATGATCCATTGTTCCGAAGAACTGCGTCATTTGTTTGGTCTCGATCCAGATAAGGTCGAGATACCTTCACTCGAGGATCTCTTTCAGCGTATGCATCCGGATGATCGAGGCCCGAACATGGAAGGTCTCGACAGAGCCATACGCACGGGAGGCGTTATGGACGGTCATTTCCGGGTAGTTCTTCCGGAAGGGACCACTAGATACATGTATGGGATAGGTCACCCTCTCGTCAAACCGTCCGGCGACACTGGCGAATACGTGGGCGCCGTAATGGATGTCACCGCAACAACGCAGTCTGAAATGAAGCTTCGGGAGAGCGAGGCATACCTCGCAGAAGCGCAGAGGCTCAGCCATACCGGCAGTTGGGCGTGGAATCCAGATTCGGGCGAAAACAGATACTGGTCCGATGAGTGCTTCCGCCTGCTGGGCTTTGACCCGGCAGATGGGATGCCGCCGTTCGAATCATTTACTCAACGCATCCATCCGGAGGACCAGCCTATCGTTGCGGAAGAGTTAGAGCGGGCAACGCGCGAACGCGACGACTATGAGGTGGAATACCGGCTCTTTCATCCCGGTGGCGAAATCAGACACATCCACGTGGTTGGGCATCCGGTGCTCAGCCCATCCGGCGATCTTATTGAAATTGTGGGCACTGGAATCGATGTCACCGAGCGCAAAAAGGCGGAGGAAGAACGTGAACGATTGCGCCAGGCACAGGCGGACCTTGCGCATGCGAACCGCGTAACCACTATGGGCGAGCTCACCGCCTCGGTCGCGCACGAGGTGAATCAGCCGATTGCAGCCTCCCTGACGAATGCGAGGACTTGCCTGCGCTGGCTGGCTGGCGATACTCCCAACGTCCATGAGGCGCGTGAAGCCGCGATGAGAATCGTTCAGGACCAAACGCGCGCAGCCCAGATCATTAGCAGGATTCGGCTGCTCTTCAAGAAAACGACGACCCCGCGTGAGTTGGTGGATATCAACGAAATCATTCGCGAGATGAACGTTCACATGCACGGAGAGATGACTCGATACTTCATTTCCCTTCGAGCGGACCTCTCGGCAGATCTTCCGCAGGTCATGGGAGATCGCGTGCAGTTGCAGCAGGTGATGATGAATCTCATCATGAATGCCGTCGATGCAATGGCTGAGGTGCAAGGCATCCGTGAGTTGATCATCCACTCGCAACACGGGAAAGACGGGCAAATTGTGGTGTCGGTTAGCGACACCGGTGTAGGGATAACGCAGGAGTTTGCCGCCCACCTGTTTGATGCCTTCTTCACTACCAAACCCAAGGGCACCGGCATGGGACTACGAATCAGCCGCTCCATTGTTGAAGCGCATGGAGGCCGATTGTGGGCGACAGATCGTGCGCCGCGCGGTGCGAGCTTCTACTTCACTTTGCCCACGACCAGCGCACAGGAGTGATGCCATCCTGGCCGCTGATAGCCTTAATACCAATGTATGATTGCACCCCCTCGAGCGATCGCGCATCCTTCTTACATGGGCGATCAATTACAGAGCAAAATCGTTGCAGTTGTCGATGACGATGATTCGGTGCGCACGGCAATTCAGGGTCTCCTGAAATCGGTAGGGCTGCCGGCACGAGCCTACGCGTCTGCAGAAGAGTTCCTGCACTCCGGACATCAACGCCAGAGTGCATGCCTGATTGCTGACATCAGGATGCCAGGAATGTCCGGCCTGGAGTTGCAGGCAAAACTGAACGCTGAATGCTGCCAAATTCCAACGATCTTCATCACGGCACACGGTGATCAAGCGATGCGTCTTCAGGCGATGAGAGCAGGCGCGGTGGAGTTTCTCTCAAAACCGTTTGACGACGAGATTTTGATTGACAGTGTTCGCGCCGCTCTCGAGCGTTGAGCTGACAGCAACCTGCACGCGAAGAACATTGGAGGTTCGCCATGAGTACATCCGACAAATTTGAGCGTACGAACGACGGTTCCCTATCGCGCAAATTCGAACAGCTCATCGGCAGCAGCCCCGCGCTCGAAACCGTTCTTGAACAGGCAAGTCGAGTCGCGCCCACTGGTTCGACTGTCTTGATCCACGGAGAAACGGGCACGGGCAAAGAATTGATCGCTCACGCCATTCACAATCTCAGCTCGCGGTGCGGACGACCGTTCATCAAACTAAATTGCGCTGCCATCCCTCTGGATTTACTAGAGAGTGAACTCTTCGGTCACGAAAAGGGCGCGTTCACCGGAGCGATTGCGCAAAAGCTCGGACGCTTCGAAATGGCCGATAAAGGCACGCTCTTTTTGGATGAGGTGGGTGACATTCCGCCGGCGCTTCAGCCTAAACTCCTGCGTATTTTGCAGGAGCAAGAATTCGAGCGACTGGGTAGCAACCGGACACAACACGTGGATGTTCGTCTCATCGCTGCAACCAACCGCGATCTCCCTGAGATGACAAAGCAGGGTGAGTTTCGCAGCGATCTGTACTACCGTCTGAACGTATTTCCAATACTCCTACCGCCGTTACGTGCCAGGGGCGAGGACATTCCGGCCTTAGTAAAGCATTTTGTCGAGTTATCCGTCCGACGGACCGGCAGACAAGTCGATCACATTCCTCAAGAGACGATGGCTGCGCTCTGCGCATACGCCTGGCCAGGAAATATTCGCGAACTGCAAAACCTGATCGAGCGCGCTGTCATTCTCTCCAACGATGGTGTACTTCCCAATCCTCTTCCCACTGTTGAAACCGAAAATATATCGATTCCCGACGCACCATCCACGCTGAAGGAGCTCGAGCGCGATCTGATTCTTCGCACGCTGAAGGATCATCGATGGATGGTCGGCGGCGCGGATGGCGCTGCCGCAAAGCTCGGCCTGAAGCGTACGACCCTGATCGCCAAGATGCAAAAATTCGGGATCTCACGGCCTGCCACAAATTTTCGGGTCACGCACCAAGCCATAAATTAGGCATTCCGTTCGTTACGCGGCTTCCTCGCGCGCTCTTCCACAAATCGATCGGAACGAGTGATCCCGTTAGCCTTCAGCCCGCTGGCCTGCGTGGCGTGGATTGATGTCATCCCAAAAGTCATCGGGCAAGTTCACCACGATCGGTTCAGGCGTGCTGCGGACGACAACCCACTCGAAGGGGACGTTTCGCGAGGGATTAATCTCCTGGTGTGGAAGCCATGCAGGGACGAACAGAAAGTCGCCGGCCTGCGCCATTGCTTCGAATTCACCCTGGCCGCCCCAGCGAACCCGGCAAGTCCCGCTGAGCACATAGGTGATCGTGTATTGCTCACCATGGTGGTGTATTCCCGTGCGTGCTTCGGGCTCTACCTTGAAGAGCCCTCCCCACATCGGCGAAACAATGCCGCTCCCGGGATAGATTGCTGCGGTACGCTTCGATCCGGCTGTTTGTGCGGTGGCGGAATTGAAGTGGTCTGGTCGAACGACGCGAATCGATGAAATCTCCATATTTCCTCCTTAACTCTGCTTCCGCGGGGCGAGGATTCCTCGCGCAATCCAATTCATCATGAACAAACACCATTGGTTTCGGGAATATCCCGGAGATTGGACTGCTCGCTTGCGTGATGGATCATGAAGGGAGTTATGGCGGACAAATCAAGATCCCCCTTCTCCTCCACATTTGCGTCGAGAACGGATTTGGTCGCGCACGCCGCGGGCAGGTCGGCTCCGGCGGCTTTCGCCGTCTCTAAAATCAGATCCATGTCCTTGCTCATAAGCCGCAAAGGAAATTGCGGCGAGTAGTCACCGCTCTCGATCTTCTTGAACTTTCCGACAAGCGCCGGGGGAATCACAGCCGTCTTCGATAGAGCGTCCAACAGAACCGCTCTATCCAACTCCAGATGCTCACCCAGCGACACCGCTTCGGCAACGGCTTGCATTCCGACGCCGAGCAGGAGATTCACCACAAGCTTCATCTGAACCCCCGCGGCCCCGTCGCCCATGCGAAACCACTGCTTGGCAAGGGACTCGTAGATAGGCGTGCATAGTTCAAAGGTGCTTTGATCTCCGCCTGCCAGCAGGGTGACCGTTCCGGCCTCGACTGCAGGCGCCGAGCCGGAGACAGGCAGATCGAGCAGCCTTAGGCCTCGCACGGACGCCTCGCTGTGGAGCAGTTGAGACAGGTCCGGAGAGATTGTGCTCATCTCAAGGATGATCGTGCCAGGCATTGCCGAAGCGAAGACGCCTCCATCGTCGCGGTAGACCGAGTCTACGGCTGCGTCGTTGGCCAGGGAAGAAAGAATCACATCCGAGCCGGCCACAAGCTCCACGATCGATCCCGCGACCGGGATACCGGATTCACTGAACTCTCTTGCCGTTTCAGGATTACGATTCCATGCTCGAATATTCCAACCGGCTGCGTGCAGGCGACGCGTCAGACGGCTCCCCATGATTCCAAGGCCTATGAATCCAAGTTTGACTTTATCTTTTTTCAATACGTCTGCTGGCATGGCTCCATCCATCTCCTTGTTGTGTGGTCGTGCTTAAATCAAGTCAAAAGCTGTTACGGTTTCTGCGGTAGTTGCGATGTATCCCAACCACCGCCGAGCGCTTTGACCAGGAGCACGCTGTCTTCGAAGCGCCGCTGGGTGATGGCAATGTCATTGAGTTGGTTTTGAAGCAGGGCGGTCTGCCAGGTAATTACCTGCAGATAGCTATCGACACCATCCTCGTAACGGATATTGAACAGGTCGAGCGACTGCTGCGCAGAGGCAGTGGCACCGCGCTGCTGGCCGGCCTCAATCTCGAGGTTATGCAGCGCGTTGAGATTGTCCTCCACCTGTTGAAAGGCGGTGAGCGTGGTCTGGCGGTACATGGCAACCGTACCGTCATACTGCGCGAGAGCTATGTTGGAGGTGGCGCGGCGGCGACCGTGATCGTAGAGTGTCTGGGAAGCCATGGGACCGACGGCGAAGAAGAGGCTCGGCCAGCTAAACCAGTTGACCGCCGAGGTGCCGAGGAAGCCGACTGCATTGGAGAGCGAGAGGGTGGGATAGTAGGCCGCCTGTGCGATCCCGATCTGCTCGTTCGCCGCAGCCATGGCGCGTTCGCTGGAAGCAATATCGGGGCGACGCTCCAGCAACTGCGACGGAAGCATGCCGGGAATGACGGGCAGCGTAGGCGCGGCAACCGTGATCGGGTCCGGCTGTAGCGTGAATTGCGCTGGCGGCTTGCCGATGAGGACCGCAATGGCGTGTTCGTAGGCGGCGCGGAAAATGTCGACGTTGGTGGCCTCGACCTGCGCTGTCTGGAGCAGGGTGCGCGCCTGGGTTACGTCCGAGAGCGGAGAGGCTCCGCCGTTGTAGCGATCCTCGGTGAGTTGCAGAGCGTTCTGGTAGGCAACGACGGTGTCGTTGAGCAGCTTGCGCTGGGCGTCGGCCGAGCGCAGATCGAGATAATCGAACGCCAGCTCCGCATGCAGCGAAAGCCGCGTAGTGGCGAGGTCCGCGGCGGAAGCCTGGGCCATTTCACCGGCCTGAGTGACGGTGCGACGAACCCGTCCCCAGACGTCGAGCTCGTAGTTGAGATCGAATGGAAGCTCGAAGGCGCCTTCACCGTTGTTGGGTTGCGGAACTGTAACGAGATACGGCTGATGGTTTGAGTAGCGGACGGCTCCAACGCTGGGAGAGGTCCCGATGGTCGGCGCCTCGGATGCCCTGTTGAATTTCACGGCGGCGCGGGCGGCGCGAAAGTTCGCTTCGGACTCCTTCAGGGTCTGGTTGGCTGGATCGATCTGCGCCTCAAGCGAATTTAATTGCGGATCGTTGAACAGCGTCCACCAGTCGCCCTTCAATTGCGTGTCGCTGGGTTGCGCGCGTTTCCACCCGTCGTCGGACTTGAAGTTTTCGGGCGGCGCTTCCTTGAATTCCGGCGCCATCGGAGCTGTGGGACGCACGTACTGCGGGCCCACACGGCATCCCGAGAGCGCGACCCCTAGTCCCACCATGAGCGAGATCATGGCGCAGCGTCGGATGCGTATGCCGGTCATGACTGCCCTCCCGCGGTAGCGACCTTGGGGTGCACCAGCATCCCGCTCGCCAACGAGTCCGAGGGGTCAACGATCACTGCGTCCGCTGGTGTAATGCCCGAGGTTACCTGCACAGCGTTGCCGAAATCCTGACCAATGGTGATCGGGACCAGCTGGACGCGGTCGTTACGTACGACGCCGCACCGAAGGCCTTCGGTGCGGAACAGCAGGGTGTTGGACGGAATGGTGACGGCCCCACTCGTCGGGGGCAGGTGGAAGTGGACGAACACGAAGGCTCCCGGACGAAGCAGTCCTTTCGCGTTGTCAAGATCCACTTCAACTCGGAGCGTGCGCGTCGATTGATTGATTGCATCGGCGTTGCGCACGATCCTGCCGCTGATCTTTTGATTGGGATTGGCATCCTGGGTCAGTATTGCCTCATCCCCGTTATGGATCGAGTCGGAGTCTACTTCGGGGACGGAGACATAGACGCGCAGCCGGTTGGATGCATCCAGATGAAACAGTTCACTTGGAGTGTTGGGACCGGAACCGGAGCTGGAGCCGGCAGTGATGAGGTCACCAATGTCGGTGTTACGTGCAGTAATGACGCCATCAAACGGCGCGATGATGCGCTCATAGCTCTGGAGCTGCTCAAGCCGGCGAACATTTGCGCTGCTGGCATCGACCGCAGCCTGTGCGGCGATGAAATTGCTTCGAGTCTGGTCTGCCTCCTGCTGAGAGACGGCATGCTTCGCCAACAGCGTATCCCACCGATTGGCGGTTACGCCAGCAAGGTTGGCGTTGGCTTGCATGCGCTCCAATTCGGCACGAGACTGGCTCAATTGCTGATCGATTTCGGGCGTTTCGATCACGGCGAGCAGATCGCCTTGGTGTACATGTGCGCCGATATCGAAGTACCACTTTTTCAGGTAGCCGTTAGTCCGCGAGTAGATAGGCGTATCCGTGAATGCCTCGACGTTGCCGGGAAGCGCGAGGTCGCCCGCTTTGATTCCCTGCTCTGGATGGATCACAGTGACCGTTGGAATGGACGCTTCGTCGGTTGCGATGGTCAGCCGTTTTTCACTGGCGGAACGAACGTGAAGTCCGTACACGATCGCCAACAGAATGGCAACGGCAACGGCGATAGCGACCGTGCGAAGGCCGCCAGGCTTCTCAGCCGGGGGCTTGGCGTGCGACGCATCTGCATGTGCGGGAGTGTCGTTCTTCCCGGTCGTCGGCAATGGGTGATCTTGTGTGCTCATCTCTTCTCCCGATCAAGCATTGGATTGCTTGAGCTCATGCATATTCCTCTTTGGAAAGCCCTTCCTGCATCGCCTGATCGCTCTGTCCTGCTCCATGAATCAGCGCGAAGACGCTGGGAACGAAGAGCAAAGTTGCGATAGTCGCACAGAACAGACCGCCGATTACAGCACGCCCCAGTGGCGCATTCTGTTCACCGCCATCGCCCAGTCCGAGCGCCATGGGCACCATGCCGATGATCATGGCGAGTGCCGTCATGATGACCGGACGAAAGCGCGTGGTGCCTGCTTCAATAGCCGCGCGTAGGGCGTTGCCGTGTTCTTCCAGGCGAATGGTCGCGAAGGACACCACCAGGATGCTGTTCGCCGTCGCCACGCCCATGCACATGATGGCACCCATCAACGCAGGAACACTCAGCGCCGTGCGTGTGATGAAGAGAAACAGCACGATGCCCGCCAGTGCCGCGGGGAGAGCGGTGATGATGACGAATGGGTCGGTCCAGCTTTGGAAGTTGACGACAATGAGCAGATAAACCAGCACGATGGAGAAGATCAGGCCGCCGAGCAGCCCTTGATACGAACTGCGCATCGTGTCTACCTGCCCCTTCAGGCTGACAAACGTGCCGCGCGGCAGCGACTTCGAGTTGGCACCGAGAATCTTCGTGATCTGATTGCTTACTGCGCCCAGGTCGCGGTCCTGCACGTTGGCATAGATATCGACAACGCGCCGGATGTTGTAGTGGTTCACGGCTTCCATCTCGTGCCCGCGGCCAACCCTGGCCAGGTCATTCAGAATCTCTGGATTGCCGGGCAGGGTCGCCGTCTGAGTGCTTGGCAGTGCGTGGTTGATGGGGATGTTCTGCAGGTCCTGCATGGTATCCATCTTGTACTGCGGCGTCTGCGCCACGATGTTGTACGCCACCATGTTGTTCCAGTTGAGAAAGAACATGGGCGTGACCTGGAAACTGCCGCTTAGCGTGTTGAGCAAGCTGTCAGAGACGTCCATCTGGTTGTAGCCACCCTGGGCAGCCTTGGTGCGGTCCACGTTTACCGTGAGTGTGGGATAGTCGAACGGCTGCTGAATGCGAAGGTCGGTGAGGCCGGGCACATCGCGGAACTGAGCGAGGAGCTTGTCTGCCTGGGCCTTGCTCGCGTTGGAATCGTTGCCTTCGATCTGGACGTCGATGGGTGCCGGCAATCCGAAGTTCAGGATCTGCGTCGTGATGTCGGCGGGCAGCGTGTAGAACGTCGCGTTGGGAAACAAGCGCGGCAGATTGAGCCGCAGCGTGCGCACAAAATCCGCGGTAGGCCCGTGATCGGGTTTGAGCGACACGAGGATGTCGCCGTCCCCCGCGCCCAGGGTGCCGTTGGTGAGATGTTGCGTGTTCATGGTGCTGTACGGCAGGCCGATGTTGTCGAGAATGTTGTCGATCTGCGCGGGGGGAATCTCTTTGCGAATCTCTCCCTCGACCAGATCGAACAGGCGCGCGGTATCTTCAATGCGCATACCCGTTGGGGCACGAACGTGAAGAATGAACTGGCCACTGTCGGTGTCGGGGAAGAAGTCCTCGCCGAGGAACGGCACGAGAGCGAAGGTGACGATACAAATCCCCAGGAACGAGGGAATGAAGATGCGCCGATGGAGGACCAGCCCCTGCAGTAACGAATGGTAGCGCTGGCGCACGCGTTCGAAGACCCGTTCAAATCCTTGTTGGAAGCGTGCGAAGATGCCCTTTGCGTCGGCGCCGTGCTCCTTGGCTCGCAACAAATACATCGCCATCGTGGGCACGAGGGTTCGGCTCAACACATAGCTGGCAAGCATGGCGAAGACGACAGCCTCTGCCAATGGCACGAACAGAAAACCCGCCACACCGCCGAGCAGGAACATGGGAAGAAACACAATACAGATACAGAGCGTGGAGACCAGGGCCGGCACGGAGATCTGCGATGCGCCTTCAAGAATGGCGTCGCGTAGCTCATAGCCTTCCTCGAGGAAGCGCTCGATGTTCTCGATCGTGACGGTGGCGTCGTCAACCAGGATGCCGACGGCCAGCGCTAACCCGCCGAGGGTCATGGTATTGATGGTCTGGCCAATGAGGCCAAGAATAATGATCGACGACAGAATCGAAAGCGGGATTGACACTGCGATGATCAGCGTCGATCTCCAACTGCCGAGGAAGACGAGAATCATGATTGCGGTGAGTGCGGCGGCAATGATGGCCTCGCGGATAACGCCCTGCACGGCCGCGCGGACGAAGACGCTCTGGTCGGCCAGCGGCGTCATCTTCAACTGCGGAGGCACCGTGCTCGCCACGTGGGGCAGAATGGCGCGAATGCCTTTGACCACATCCAGCGTGGACGCGCTGCCATTCTTATCAATGGTGATCAGCACGCTGCGGCGGCCGTCCTCGCGCACGATGTTGGTCTGGACCTGGAAGCCGTCACTTACGCTGGCGACGTCGCGCAGGTAAATGGTGGTGCCATTGACCTGTTTGACCGGGATATTCGCAAGCTCCTCCACCGTGCGAGGAGAGCCATTGGTCCGGACGTCGTACTCCGACTGCCCGATCTTGATGGTGCCCGAAGGCATGACCACGCTCTGCTGCGCCAGGGCGGTCAATATATCGCCCGGAGCAATCCCTTTGGATTGCATGGCGATCTGGTTCATGTTGACGGTGATCTGGCGCTGCTTGCCGCCGTAGGGGGACGGCACCGTGGCTCCGGGTACCGTGATCAATTGCGTGCGGACATAGTTGGTCGCGTAGTCGTTGAGTTGCGCTTCGGAGAGGCCCTCACCTGAGATTCCCAACTGCAGAATCGGGACGGTCGACGCCGAGAAGTTGATGATCTGTGGTGGCAGGGTTCCGGGAGGAAGCTGTCGCAACATGTACTGCGACGCGGCCGTCACCTGCGCGTTCGCTGTATCGAGTGACGCTCCGGGCTGAAGGAATACCTTGACCACGGCTTCGCCGTTGTAAGTCGTCGACTCGATATGCTGAATATTGTCGACCAGCGTGGTGAGCGCTTTCTCGTAGGGATAGGTGAGTCGCCCCTCGAGTTCTTCAGGATTGAGACCGGTATAGGTCCAGCCGACCGAAACGACCGGGATATTAATGTTGGGAAAGATATCGGTGGGCGTCCGCATGATGACCACCGGCGCAGCGAGGAGAATCAAAATCGCGAGAACGATAAATGTGTACGGTCGATTTAAAGCTAGTTTGACGATCCACATACGGTCTCTTTGCACTCTCTTCTGCCGCAATCACTGAATCCCTGCCTTTTACTGGCATTGCGGCACGATTGGTCTTGGTTACACATCAGTGCAAGATGCATGCCATTCAGCTTTGTTTTTAGAATCAATGACTAAGGGAAAAATAGAAGCGCGCATGCGGCGGTTGCTGTCGAAGGGTCGACACGAAGTGTCCAATCAGCCACAGCCGTGCGGCCACCGCTTGACTCCCCGAGCTGATCTCACACGCGAGAGAGACCTTTTCGGTGTGCGCTGCAGGATTGCTATTTGCCGCGTCCTTTTGCGGAATTGCTCGTCTATTTCAGGTCAGAGTCTCGGCTGTGGTTTCGTCGAGGATCTTCGAGGAGATCGTTGTCCATGAGAGATCAATCGTTCAGGCTGGCATGGGCTGTTCTGCTCACGCTCGGAATGTCAGGCGCGGGCATAGCCCAGAATACCGGGGCTCAGGAGCCCTCAGCGCGTCAGCAGCTGCAGCACATCCATACGCCGCAATCGATTGACCAGGAACTTGCTCACCTTACGAAAGACCTGGAGTTGACTCCGGAACAGCAGCAGCAGGTGCGGCCTCTGCTGCAGGAGCACCACGATAAAATCCAGGCGCTACTGGATAAGAATCCGAATGCTTCGCGGCAGGACCTTGGTCCGCAGATCCACGCGATCAGCGACGAAACCCACCACGAGATTCATGGCCTGCTTACGGATCGCCAGAAAGAATTGGAGAAGGCGATGCAGCAGCGCGAGAACAATGGTGAGGAGAACAGGCACCCTTCCTAGTCGGCCGCGATACTACTTTCCGCTCACCGGCAGATCGAGCTTGGCCGCCATTCTGACTAAATCGGCCAGCGATTCCGCCTGCATCTTCGCCATGACGCGTCCGCGTTGGATCTTCACGGTGATTTCGCTGGTGCCTAGTTCAAACGCTACCTGCTTGTTGAGCATGCCCGAGACCACCAGGCCCATCACCTGGCGCTCACGCGCGGTCAGCGACTCATGACGCTGGCGCAAGACGGTGAGTTCGCCCTGATCGCGGCGCGTGACCCGGTCGCGATCGAAGGCCAACTGAATCGCATTCAATAAATTCTCGTCGTCGAAGGGCTTGGTCAGGAACTCCACCGCTCCGGATTTGATGGCCTTCACCGTCATCGGAATATCACCGTGACCGGTAATGAAGATGATGGGAATGCGCACTCCAGCCTCTGCCAGTTTCCGCTGAAGTTCCAGGCCACCCACCCCAGGAAGGGACACATCCAGGACCAGGCAGCCTGGCCCATCTGGTTGCTCGTTGCTTAGAAACTCTTCGGCCGTTGCGAAAAACTCGGACCGCAAACCAACCGCCTTCAGCAGACCCTGGATGGCCGCACGCACGTTCTCGTCGTCGTCAATGACATACACGGTTGGACTACTACGAGATGTCATTCATGGCCCCTGGTCAATGGTCTGTCGAAAGTCGGACTTTGCGTCGAATGCATGACACGTGCCGTGGAATACGCAAGGCTCACCGACCCCCCGGTCGAAGTATATCGCTGAAACAAAACGGATACGCGAATCCATGTTGATTGGCAAACGACGTGCAACTAGGTGTTGGCAACAAGGAGCATCGTCACCCAAACGCTCACACTCGCTGCGGGTTCCAAATCCTTGAACAACATTTGTGTGGCATACAACGGTGTCCCTGGCAGTTGATCACAACAAAGGAAGGTAAACATGAAAGAGCACGACGATACGTTGAGCACGAACGGTGCAAGCCGGCGATCATTCTTAGGTCAAACCTCGGCGGCACTCGTAGCCGCAGCCAGCCTGCCAATCATGGCGGCAGCCCAGCAAACGAAGGACCTGAGCCACGATACGCATACCGGCATCAACGAGCAGGAACTGGGACCAAGGAATCCGGGCCTGGAAGCGCAGGAGCCCAGTTCCGTCTTCCCGCCGACGACCGATGCAGGTGGTCAGCCTCCCTTCAAGTATCCCTTTGCCATGGCGCACAGGCGCATTGAGGCAGGCGGATGGACCCGCCAGGTAACCGTTCGCGACTTCCCGCTCTCGAAGAAGATGGCCGGCGTGGAGATGCGTCTTATCTCCGGCGGCGTCCGCGAACTGCACTGGCACGTGGGCTCCGAGTGGGCGTACATGACAGCGGGCAGCGCTCGGATCACGGCAGTCGATCAGAAGGGCCGGGCGTTTGTCGAGGACGTGAACGAAGGCGATCTCTGGCTGTTCCCAGGCGGCGTGCCGCACTCCATTCAGGGGCTCGGCGAGAATGGCTGCCAGTTCCTTCTGGTGTTCAACGACGGTAACTTCAATGAGTTTGAGACCTTCCTTCTGACCGATTGGCTCCACCACACGCCGGCGGAGGTGCTGGCAAAGAATTTTGGTGTTGCCGAATCGACCTTCAAGAATGTGCCGCCGCGGGAAAAGTTCATCTTTCCGGCCGAACTACCCCGTCCGTTGGCCGAGGAAAAGAAGCAGGTGTACGAGGTCAACGGACCGGTCCCGAATACGTTCGCCTTCTTCCCCGGCAAGATGGAGCCCACCAAAGTGACTGCGGGGGGCAGCGTGAAGATCGTCGACCGCAACAACTTCCCGGCCACGGACATCGCCGCGGCGATCGTGACGGTGAAGCCGGGCGGTCTGCGTGAACTGCACTGGCACCCGAATGCGGATGAGTGGCAGTACTACGTGAAGGGCACAGCGCGTATGACCGTCTTTTCTGCCGGCGGGCACGCCCGGACCATGGACTTCCACCCCGGCGACGTCGGCTACATCGACCAGTCGCTGCCGCACTATATCGAGAACATCGGCGATACCGACCTGGTATTTCTCGAGGTCTTCCCAACCCCCGAGTACGAGGATATCTCGCTCGGTGAGTGGCTCGCCCACACCCCATCGCGCCTGGTGGACGAACACCTCGGCACCGGCGAGGAGTTCCTGGCGAAGATCAGCAAAACCGAGGTAGTCCTCCCTCCGGAGAAGTAAACCGGAAGCAACTTGGGTCACGATGAAACCCCGGAGCCGCACGCAATACAGGGCTCCGGGGCTCGTAGAGGATCTCTGTCTTATCGCTTCAAAATCGAACACCAAAACGCCACTACCGGAGGTACCGAGATATGCAAACGCTACATTCGCAGATTGACAATGAGCCGACCCTCCCAGTTCACACCTGGGAACAGAAGACAGAGGAACTTCAAGACCTCGTTTCGCGATATCTGCCGTTGTTTTACAGGCGGGCGTATCGCTATCTCAGAAACCCGCACGATGCTGAAGATGCGGTACAGGATGCCCTCTTGTCCGCTTACACGCATCTCGATCAATTCAAGGGCAGCGCGAAGATGACGACCTGGCTAACGACCATCGTTACGAACAGCGCTCTCTCGTATCTGCGCAAACGGCCGCGCCAAGCTCACGCATCGCTGGATGAACCCCTCCCGCACGACGCCGGCACCTGTCTGTCTGACAGCTTGATGGATGTCAGGCGAGGCCCTGAAGATGAGTGCGCCGCGTCGGAACTGAACCGCCATCTTATGCAGTTCATGGCGGAACTCTCCCCCACATTTCGAGAAGCAATTCAACTGCGCGACTTCGATGAATTGACGACCAGTGAAGCAGCGCACGTTCTCGGAGTTCCGGAGAGCACCATCAAAACACGGGTATCGCGGGCCCGCTCCCAGCTGAAGCGCCATGCCAAGGTCGGCCTCACCCCCAGAACCCCGACCGCCACGATGCAGACCTGCGACACCTTGCAGTAAGTCACCCATTAGGAGCTTAATTAGCTGAACTACACGGGGGTCGCACGTGGAGCACACGCGGCGCCCGCAAAAGTTAAGACCGCGTAGGGACCGACAGAACTGGGCCATGATCTCGATTGCCGATGCCTATGAATACTGAACGGACATCAGGACGAGTCAACAGACTTCCGGACACCCTGATCCATTTCACGAGTGTCTTGCTGCAGAGCGCTGCCATCCTGGTGCTCTACAGCATTCCTCTCTACGCGCAGAGCCCGGCACTCGGTGCAGAGGTGATCCCGGGAGTTCTTTTGCCCGATCCTCCTGAGGTTCGTTCCCCGTTCGTGCTTCTGGCCGTCACCGATCCGAAGACAAGCGAGTCTGCATTTTCCTTCGCCGGGCAAGAGATTCCGCCGGTGATTCGGGCGTCCCCCGGGCACGATATTCGTTTGACCTACGACAACCGATTGTCGGCGCACTCGACCGAACGATGCATTGACGTTCCTTGCAGGAACATGTCGAATCTGCACTTCCACGGTCTGCATGTGTCACCCAACGCGCCGCAGGATGACGTTCTCACGATGATGGCCATGCCGGGCGAATCCCTTACCTACCGCGTACAAATTCCTCTGGATCAACCGCCGGGCCTGTATTGGTATCACACGCACCCCCATGGCGAGAGCTATCAACAGTCGCTCGACGGCATGTCGGGGGCGATTGTGATCGATGGCATGGAACGTTATGTTCCAGAGGTTCGAGGACTGCGAGAGCGGATCCTGATCCTCCGCGACAAAGTAGTCCACGAAAGCGATCCTGCTGGACCCGCGTTGAGGCGTAGCGTTGAAGCTTCTGAACGAGGTTGTCCCACACCTGCGGAGCTGCCGGAACGTCTCTTCACGATCAACGGCGTGTTACGTCCGGCGATCGATATCGCTCCCGGTGAGCGCCAATTCTGGCGCATTGTGAATGCCTCGCCCGACCTCTACGCGGACTTGACGATCGACACGGAAACGTTCGAAGTTGTTGCGTTCGATGGAATGCCGCTTGCCTTCCACGATCCAAAACGCCGCACCGAGTCAGTGAATCATGTCTTCCTCCCTCCCGCCGGCAGGGTCGAAGCCATCGTTACCGGACCCAGCATTGGCGCGCATGCTTCCCTTCGCACGCAGTGCATTGACAGCGGTCCGGATGGAGATCCGAACCCCACGATGACTCTCGCAGACCTGGTAGCTCTGCCGCACACTCCAGCTAGAACCGCGCCCGCGGCGCCGCATGGCTATGCCGCTGTCTATAAGCCTGTATCGCCAAAGCAAATCGCGAGCGTCGAAAACAGTCCGCCTGACTTTACTGTCACGTTCACCGAGGACAAGCACGGCTTCTACATCAATGGCAAGAAGTTCGGGATGGCCGATCCCCCCATGGTCACGGTCGCGACTGGAGCCTTCCATCACTGGCGAGTGGTGAACGCCACCAACGAACTACACCCCTTCCACATCCACCAGGTTCATTTCCTTCTCTATTCTCAAAATAATGACCGCATGGCACACCAGGACTGGCTGGATACAGTGAATGTTCCGGTTAACGGTAGCGTGGATCTGATGATGGATTTTACAGACCCGATCATCCGGGGAGAATCGCTCTTCCACTGCCACCTATTGAGCCATGAAGACAAGGGCATGATGGCAAAAATACTTTTCAAGTAAGGGCAGCCGCGATATGGAGTGGTATCGGCAACCCCCTTCCTGGGCAGATCCCGGCCGCACCCGACTCCTCCTCCGAACGTAGGCGCCCTGTAACCCGGCGCCGGGTGTCAGCACTCGGACATCCGCCGTCGAAATTTTGACGCCAGTCCGCCGGCACCCTGGATTTTACTCATTTTTTATCCTCAAGATTGCAGGAAACCGTGGGAATTTTACGCGTCGAAGGTGTAAATTGTTTGGCATTAGAAGTGCAGCCTAAGGCTTGCACCATGCTTGCGGATCGGGGGGCGCCAGCGATTCAACCGCTGGCAGAGAAACCCATCGAGACCGCGAAACGCGGTGAGTCGGTGGCCACTTCTTCTTTTGCGTTAGCACGGACGATTTGCCAGTAAGAAGCGTCCAGAAGATTCCAGGTTCCGTCTCATCCATTGAACGGCAGTTGCAGCAGTGAGTTGAAACTTCGGAGACAGAAAACGATATGAGCGCGACTGAAACCTATTCACCCCTGATCACGAACTCCCCGGTCGGTTCTTCAAAGATAGCGATCACGGTCGACGGGCACACCGTAGCCGCCACCGAAGGCGAACTCCTTGTCGAAGCGATTCTCCGCGAGAAGGAAATTCCGCACATCTGTTACCACTCCCCGCTGATGGGTCCAATCCAGAGCTGCGATACCTGCCTGGTTGAGGTGGGTGGCAAGCTGGTCCGCGCGTGCGGCACTACGGTAGAGGCCGGCATGCAGGAAGTGGTGACGGCCTCGCAGCGTGCGCAGGATGCGCGTGCCAAGGCCTTCGATGTGATTCTCGGGAACCACATGCTCTACTGCACGGTCTGCGACAACAACAACGAGAATTGCAGAGTGCACAATACGGCGCTGGAGTTGAACGTTCAACACCAGCAAACCCCCTTTACGCCGAAGCCGTATGAAGTGGACATGTCCAACCCGTTCTACCGCTACGACCCGAGCCAATGCATTCTTTGCGGACAATGCGTGCAGGCGTGCCAGAACGTGGAGGTGAATGAGACCCTCTCCATCGGCTGGGAGCTGGACCGTCCGCGGGTGCTGTGGGATGGCGGGATGCAGATCGGTGGATCCAGCTGCGTCTCATGCGGTCACTGCGTTACAGTGTGTCCGTGCAACGCGCTCATGGAGAAGTCGATGTTGGGCGAGGCCGGCTACTTGAGCTTCATCCCGAAGGAGCCGTTGAATAAGCTCATCGACGTGGTGAAGGAGTTGGAGCCGGAGATGGGCTATGGCGCGATCATGCAGGTGTCGCAGACCGAAGCCGCCATGCGCGAGGAACGCATCAAGCACACCAAGACGGTCTGCACGTATTGCGGCGTCGGCTGCAGCTACGACGTGTGGACGAAGGACCGCCATATTTTGAAGATTGCTCCCCTGCATGGGGACGCCAATCAGATCTCTACCTGCGTGAAGGGCAAGTTCGGCTGGGAGTTCGTGAACAGCAAGGATCGGCTGCAGCGTCCGTTGATTCGGCACGAGGGCGGCTTCCGCGAGGCTTCCTGGGAGGAAGCGCTCACACTGGTCGCAGAGCGGCTGGGAGCGATCAAGAAGGAAACCGGCCCGGACTCGATTGCGATCGTCGTATCGTCCAAGACCAGCAATGAAGATGGCTACGTGATGCAGAAGTTTGCGCGGCAGGTGATCGGCACCAACAACGTGGACAACTGCTCGCGCTACTGCCAGTCCCCTGCTACTGAGGGGCTCTTCCGAACCGTGGGGCTTGCGGGAGACAGCGGATCGATTGAAGATATCGGAGCCTCGAAGCTGGTGCTGATCGTTGGATCGAATACGGCTGAATCGCATCCGGTGATCGCGACGCGCGTGAAGCGTGCGCACAAGCTGCACGGACAACGCTTGATCGTCGCCGATATACGCGAGCACGAGATGGCAGAGCGCGCCGACATCTTCTTTCGGCCGCGGCCTGGAACTGACCTTGCATGGCTGTCGGCAATGAGTAAGTACATGTTCGACAACGGCCATGCGAAGCTGGACTTCCTTGAGAAGTGGGTGAACAACGTCGATGAGTACCGTCGCAGCCTTGAGCCGTTCACCATGGAGTATGCGGCGAAGATCTGCGAGGTACCGCTCGAGACACTGCACATGGTCGCCGAAGAAATTGCGCAGGCAGAGAGCATGTGCGTGCTCTGGGCAATGGGCATCACCCAGCACACTCTCGGATCGGATGGATCGACGGCGATTTCAAATCTGCTGTTGGTCACCGGGAACTACATGCGCCCGGGGACTGGGGCGTATCCCTTGCGGGGACACAACAACGTGCAGGGCGCTGGAGATATCGGCGCCGCACCGAACGTCTTCCCCGGCTATCAGAGCGTGACCGATGATGCGTCGCGGGAGAAGTTCGAGAAGGCCTGGGGAACGAAGCTGCCGAACTATCGCGGTCTGGATAATCACGAGATGGTGGAAGCGGTGTACGAAGGAAAGCTGCGCGCCATGTATCTCGCCGGCGAAGATATGGTCTACGCGGACGCGAATGCCAATGTCGTGGCTGGAGCATTTGAACGGCTCGACTTCTTCGTCGTGCAGGACATCTTTTTCTCCGAGACCTGCCGTTATGCCGACGTGATCCTTCCAGGCGCCCCGGCACTCGAGAAGGATGGCACCTTTACCAGCACGGAACGCCGCATCCAGCGCTTCTATCAGGCCATGCCGGAGCTGGGCGACAGCCGCGCTGACTGGAAGATTACGCAGTCGCTGGCGCAGGTTATGGGCGCCACGTGGAACTATCAACACCCGTCGGAGATCATGGATGAGCTGGCCTCATTGGTTCCACTCTATGCCGGATGCAACTACGAACGGCTGGAGCAATACAACACGCTGCAGTGGCCGGTGGATGCAGATGGCAAGGATCAACCGCTGCTCTACCTCGAGGGCTTTGCGTTCCCGGACAAGAAAGCACGCCTGTATCCGCTGGTCTATAAAGAGCCCACCGGTCAGCCCGATGCCGAGTTCGATCTCTTCCTTAACAATGGACGTCAGATGGAACACTTCCATGAAGGCAACATGACACTTCGAGTACCTGGAATCCTGCAGGAGACCCCGGAACAATACCTCGAGATCTCACCTGAGCTTGCGGACGAACGATCGATCGATTCAGGACAATGGGTTCGCGTGGTGAGCCGCTATGGCGCGTTGAAGACGAAGGTCCTGGTGACCAAGCGCGTGCATGGGAAGCAGGTCTACCTGCCGCTTACGGCTCACGTCAATCTGCTGACCGGAACGGAAGTTGATCCTGCGACGCACACTCCTGCTTTCAAGGAGACGGCGGTCAAGATCGTGGTGCTGCCTGACCGTGGAAAGGATCCTCTGCGTCCGCTCAACTTCCGCTATTCCGGCAAGCCGACTCCGCAGATCGGCGTGCAGGTGGAGAGAAAGTGGAAGCGCGCCGACTATCATTTCCCCGGCGATGCTCCGCTGGTTCAGATTGAGCTGGGTATACCGGCAGGGAGAAAATAAAATGGCCGTCGCTGTGGATTTTCGCACTTACACCCCACCCGATTCGCGCCTGGACCTGGTCAGACGCATCGAGAGCGCTCCGCGGGAGCATGCCGATGCAGTCCTCGAAGCGTATGACGTGTTGCAACGGCTGCACGACACCGGTACCCTCGCGCTGGTCAGTGGACTGCTGAGTGCGGAGAACACGGTCATCGACAAAGTGTCCGACGTGGTGAGTTCCAAGCAGGCGATAACGATGTTGCGCATCGCCATGATTCTTGGAAGCGCCCTGACCTCGATCGATGCGGATCGCGTGCACGCAGCGGTCGCCGAAGCGGAGACGCGTACACCTTCGCTTTGGACACTTCTTCGCGCCGCTTGCAGCACAGAGGTTCGGAAGGCCGCAGGTCTTGGCCTTTCGCTGGCACAAATATTCGGCGCTTCGCTTCTGGCAAACAAGAGCACCGGTACTGCTGGGCCAGCTACCGGTTCCCACTGAGTCGCTGCACCATCGAATAATTCCGTCCGTGCGATTCACCGCTCAATACGATTCACAAATGATATCTGGAGAGAAAGTATGCAAAAAAACAATCGCTGGGCAATCGCGGTAGCGGGCTTCCTGTTGCAAATGGCACTCGGCGCCGTCTATGCCTGGAGCGTTTTCAGGGCTCCTCTCGTCAAACAGTTTCACTGGTCCATCGAAGAAGTAACGTTCACCTTCACCATCTCGATCTTTGTCCTCAGCGTCGCTTGTTTCTTCGGTGGGCTATGGCAGAACAAGAAAGGGCCTCGGGTCGTCGCCCTCACGGGTGGCTTCCTCTACGGCCTCGGCGTCTTCCTGGCAAGCTTCTCCGCCAACAAGCTTTGGTGGCTCTACCTTACGTATGGACTCATCGGAGGAATCGGCGTCGGATTCAGCTACATTGTTCCGATCGCTGTGCTGGTCAAGTGGTTCCCCGATCGTCGAG
>JBEKFF010000013.1:0-30299 GCA_050013455.1 Acidobacteriaceae bacterium
TGGGGTCTCGCGCACGCACAATACTAGGCGACGGCGTTCCTTCAGGCAGACATCCGCAGCGCGCTCGATCAGGTTTCCGGCCATTCCGTGCGCGATTCCGGCGAGTGTTCCCATCGAGCAGGGGAGAACGATCATGGCGTCGACGGGATAGGAACCTGAGGCGACGGTGGCTCCAATATCCTCGTGCGCCAGCAGCGTGGTTTTTTCGGATGGCCGACCGAGAAGCTTCTCCAGGACCGAGTTGCGCGCGCTGATGCCGCTTTCTTCCGCTAACACCCGGAGGGCACTTGGCGAGACGATCAGATGGACGCGGCGCACGCGCGGGTCGCGTTCGAGGGCTCGCAGCGTTTGGATGGCAAAGATGGAGCCGCTGGCGCCGGTGATGGCGAGAACGAGGGTTTTGCTTGCGGAGACTGCGGAAGTCTCCTCCCAATCCGGCGCGCTGTGCGAGATGGTGGCGAAGGCCATAGACAACGATTATCTCGCAAACTGCTGACGCATTGATGGAGACTTCACAAGCATTTGCGAATGGAAACTGCTGGATAAGAATAGGGCGGGAGTTTATTTGACTGGAGCCAATGCGAAGGCCACGAGGGTCGGTCCAAAGAGGCCGGACTGCCTCTCGGCATCTTCGATGAGCGCCTCCTCCTGCGAACGCCAGCCCTGATCCATCTCGCAGCGGGCGACCTCCCCGGCGGGAGCGTCGACGAAGCAAAGCTCGCAGACGGTGAGCTGGTCGTCTGCATCTCGAACGGGCGGCCCGAAGGTTCTGCATTGGACGGGCCGGAATGCGTATAGATCGCACGTGCCGGTGTCGGGATCGAGCACAGGGCAGGGCTCGTCGTTGGCGAAGTCGGCGAATGCCTCTTCGTGCTGCGGCTCGGTGAAGAGCAGGCCTGTGGTGGGATCGCCTGGAAAATCCTCCAAAAGGCGTGCGCGCGATTCTTCGGCCCGGGTGCGGATTCGTTGGGCAACGATTGCGTCGGCCAACGCCAGGCCTTCTCGCAGTTGCTCGGCGTCGAATTGGGAGATCGCGAAGACGCCGACGCAGCACTGGTGGCACCCAGGCTTGCAGGCGAGCCAGTTGCCGGAGCGCTCCGTTGTCGAAGCGAGTGCGGCATCGAGAATAGGGAAGAGATCCGTCATTGAGTTCGGGCGCGGCGCGGTTGGTGATGATGCAGAGAGCGCTAGCCTTCGGCGAGCACGCGTTCAAATACCTCGTCGATGTTCGTCAGTTGTCGGCGGACGTCGAAGGCCGCCGCAATCTTCTCGAGCGGCATACGCTGGTTGATCTCGGGGTCCGACCCGATGAGCGCTCGGAAGTTGAGATCGTTGGTCCAGGCGTTCATGGCGTGCCCCTGCACCAGGCTGTAGGCGTCCTCGCGACTCATGCCGGCGGCTGCGAGATCGATGAGCAACTGCCCGCTGAAGACGAGACCGTTGGTCGATTCGAGGTTCTTCAGCATGCGTGCCGGATACACAAGCAGGCGTTCAATTAGTGTGGCTGTCCGGTCCAGCAGGTAGTCCGCAAGGATCGTTGTATCGGGAAGGATGACGCGTTCGGCGGAGGAGTGGGAGATGTCGCGCTCGTGCCAAAGCGCGACATTTTCGAGAGCCACCTGCGCGTTGCCCCGCATCACGCGGGCGAGGCCGCAGATGTTTTCGGCGGTGATGGGATTGCGCTTGTGCGGCATGGCGCTGGAGCCTTTTTGGCCCACAGAGAAAAATTCTTCAGCCTCGCGGACTTCGGTCCGCTGTAGATGGCGGATTTCGAGGGCAATTTTCTCCAGTGTCGAGCCAAGCACAGCCAGGGTGGTGATGTAGGCCGCATGGCGGTCCCGCTGGAGTATCTGGGTGGAGATGAGGGCTGGCTGCAATCCAAGTTCGGCGAGGATTGCCGCCTCGTGCTCTGGTTTCAGCTTGCCGAAGGCACCCACTGCGCCCGAGATCTTACCCACCCGCAGGTCTTCGGCTGCCGCGTCGAAGCGCTTTAGATTGCGGCCCATTTCGGCATACCAGAGGAGCAACTTCATGCCAAAGGTGGTGGGTTCGGCATGGACGCCGTGGGTGCGGCCGATGGTCGGAGTGTGCTGAAATTCCACAGCCCTCTTGCGCAGAACCTCGCGAAAACGGACAATACCCTCACGAATCAATTTTGATGCTTGAACGAAGGCTAACCCCTGCGCCGTGTCGACGACATCGGTGGAGGTCAGGCCATAGTGCAACCAGCGGGAGTCTTCGCCAACCGACTCGGCGACGGCCGTCGTGAATGCGAGGACGTCATGGCGCGTCTCTGCTTCGATTTCGTGGATGCGTTCGATGGTGAAGGAGGCGCGTTGTTGCAGGGCTTCAACGGCCGAGGGAGGGACAATTCCGGCGCGGGCCAGAGCTGTGGTTGCCGCGATCTCCACCCTTAGCCAATTTTCATACTTACGTTGTTCGGACCAGATGGCAGCCATCGCTGGCCGGGTATAACGGGAAATCATATGCGAGCTCCGGAAAGGCGGTTAGAACATTGACGATGAGTCGTTAGGAACAATGTGTACCGAAAGGACTAGGGTTAGTGTAACTAGTCGCCTTGAAGTTTCAGCCTGTTTGGGAGTATCGTTTTGCGATACAATGGGGAGAGTGCTTATGCCAGATTCAATCGAAGTACGGGAATCGCAGTCCAAGCTAAAAAGCCTGGCAGAGTTTCGATTTCAGATGCGCAAGTTCCTCAGTTTCAGTGAGAGCGCATCCGAGAGGTGCGGAATACCTGCACAGCAATATCAGCTGATGCAGGTGATCGCAGCGATTCCAGAGGGGCAGCAGTCATCGATCACGTACTTAGCGGAGCGGATGATCTTGCGGCATAACAGCACGGTGGAGTTGGTGGATCGTGCTGAGCGCGCTGGCCTGGTTCGCAGGGAGAGCGATCCTAAGGATATGCGGCGATCTCTGGTGCAGCTGACGCCGCACGGTCATGACATTCTGGATCGCCTTGTGGCGGAGCATTTGAATGAGCTTTCGCCGCTCTGCGAACATCTTATCCACGCGCTGCGTGATTTGCAGGGCGCTGTGGAACACCCGATCACCTAGGAAAGAGATGTTGAAGACCTCAGAACCTGCAGGTACGCTGCGAGACTACACCGCGAACAGCCGGATTTTATATACCAGTTCGCTGGCGGCCGGGCTGGGAGCAGTGAGTGCCGTCCTAGCCTGGATGTTGTTGGAGATGATTTCACTGTGTACGAATCTCTTCTACTTCCAGCGGTGGAGCTTTATTGAAAGAGATCCCTGGCAGGCGGGAAGGCACTGGTGGCTGATCCTGATGCCGGTCTTGGGCGGCCTGATCGTCGGCCTGATCGCCCGGTATCTATCTCCGCGTGTGCGTGGGCATGGTATGCCAGAAGCCGTTGAGACGATCGTATTCAACGGCGGGCGGGTACAGCCTCGAGTAGCGATTCTGAAGCCCATTGCGACGGCTATTTCTATAGGCTCGGGTGGTCCGTTTGGGGCGGAAGGCCCGGTCATTATCACGGGCGGAGCCGTAGGTAGTGTGCTTGGCCAACTGTTGCCGATGACGGGCTCCGAACGCACAGTGCTGATGGTTGCGGGCGCGTCGGCCGGCATGGCAGCGACGTTCAACTGTCCGATGTCCGCCACGTTGCTGGCGGTGGAGATCCTGCTGTTCGAGTGGAAGCCACGCTCGCTGGTTCCGGTTGCGATTGCGTGCGTTACGGCTGGGGCAGTTCGGCGGCTGTTGCTCGGCCCGCAGAGCCTGCTCCAGATGGTTCCGACAGGTGAGCCCATCTATCATTCGGCGATGCTGGGTGCGCTGGTTCTGGGGATTATCGCAGCGTTCATGGCAGCCGGTCTAAGCAAGGCCGTGCATTTCTTCGAGACGATGTTTGAGCACCTGCCGATCCATTGGATGTGGTGGCCTGCGATTGGGGGTGTGGTTGTTGGCCTGTGCGGTTATATCTTTCCAGAGTCGTTGGGCGTGGGTTACAGCGTCATCCAGCAACTCATCTCAGGCGATTCAGCGTGGAAGCTCTTGGCAGGAATCCTCATCATCAAGAGTTTGAGCTGGGCTTTCTCGCTGGGATCGAATACAGCGGGTGGAATCCTGGCGCCGTTGCTGATGATGGGCGGAGCCCTGGGCGCCGCACTTGGCCATCTTATGCCGATCATGACCACTGGAGCCTGGGTCCTGGTGGGTATGTGCGCTGTGCTGTCAGCGGCGATTGGGGCACCACTGACCTCGGCAATGCTGGCCCTGGAACTCACGCACAATGGCGGACTGATGCTACCGGTGCTGTTGTCCTGCGTGGCTGCGTACGCTGTGAGCGTGCTGGTGATGCCGCGGTCGATGCTCACGGAGAATCTCAGTCGCCGCGGCCTTCATCTGAGCCGTGAGTTTGGCGCAGACCCGCTTGAGGCGATCCTGGTATCTCAAGCGATGCATACCAGCGTGTTTGCGCTGCCAGAGGATGCGACCCGCAAGGATGCTGCCGACTGGCTGCGCAAGATGGATGAACGCGGAGGCGAGGCATGGTCTCACTGGCAGCGCATTTTTCCCCTGGTGGACAGTGAGGGCCACATGACGGGGACGTTGACGCGTGCGCAGTTGATCGCGGCCGCTCGCAAGGAAGATCTGTCGGTGCCCTTGGCCGTGGATGCAAATCGCAATCCAAAAACGGTCTCACCGATCACAACGCTTCGTGCGTGCGCCATGTCGATGGCGGAGTCGAAACTGACGGCATACCCGGTCGTCAGCGCGGATGGCAAACTACTTGGCGTGCTGACGATTACCGATCTGCTGAAGGGGCGCAGCGAGGAAGCTCATCGAGAGAGTGATCGCGAACGAGTTCTTCGATTGAGATGGCCGTTTGGTTCTGCCAACCGAGCGAAGGGCTCGGTCATTCCCTCGGAACCGGTGAATCATGTTCCGTCGCCGCAGGAGCTGGATGAGTCCGATTAGCTCCTGGTGACTCGACCTTTCAGCAGGCTCAAGCTACGCCTAACAGCTCCGCCATCTCGTCGTGAAGGAAGCCTTGTCCTGGTTTGTACGGCTGGATCCACTTTCCATTGAGGACAAACTGCGGGATCGCACGCTTACCGGTGTTGGCAATGACCTGCTCGGCGGCGCCGGGCGTCTTTTCGATATTGATCTCGATGTAGGGAATTGCGTGCAGGTTGAGAAAACGCTTCGCCTCGCGGCAATCGCGGCACCAGTCGGCGGAATAGACAAGAAGCTCCATGTCTCTATTGTCGCTGATTCGCGGCGCATGGGGAAGGGTGGGAGAAGAGTATAATGAGGGTGTTCGGGCCTCATCCGCGTCAACAGAGCGGAGCGGCACTGGAGAGAACCATGAGCGTTACGCAACTCCGTGAAAACGGAGCAAGCCTGCCTGTCCGTCCTGTGACGGCGCAAACCCTCCTTGAAATGAAACGCGCTGGCCTTGCGATTACTGCATTGACAGCCTACGACTATCCCACAGCGCGCCTGGTTGACCAGGCTGGCATTGACGTCATTCTGGTCGGCGATTCCGTTGGGATGACCGTGCTCGGTTACGAGAGCACGTTGCCGGTCACCATGGATGAGATGCTGCACCATACCCGAGCGGTCGCTCGAGGGGTGAAGCGAGCGTTCCTGGTCGCGGACATGCCGTTCGGGTCTTACCACACGTCTTCGGATGAGGCACTGCGAAACGCCACGAGATTCATCAAGGAATCGGGCGCGCATGCCGTCAAGATCGAAGGCGGCGAGCGTCGCGCTGAACTCGTCCGACGGATGACGGATGCGGAGATCTCTGTCGTTGCTCATATTGGACTGACTCCGCAGTCGTTCCATCGCATGTCCGGTTACCACGTTCAGGGTCGATCGCTTGAGGCGATCGAGAGCTTATACGCCGACGCTGCCGCGTTGCAGGAGGCTGGCGCGGTTGCAATCGTTCTGGAGGGAATTCCACGCGAAGTTGCTGCCGAAGTCACGACTCGATGCGTTGTGCCCACCATCGGTATTGGTGCAGGCCCTGACTGCGACGGTCAGATTCTCGTGTTTCACGATCTTTTCAATTTGACGTTTTCGTCACCCGCGAAGTTTGTGCGTCGGTATGCCGATGCCGCAACTTTCTTTGGCGGCGCGCTCGAACGTTATCGTACCGACGTGACGTCGCGTACTTTTCCGGCAGATGCTGAGAGCTACCATCTGCCGCATGAAGTTGCCGCGCAGCTGGAGGCGCTGGAAGAGCACCCTGATGTTCTCCCGCGCGCTGACGATTTTGTGCAGTGCGAAGTTCTCGATGATCCCTTTGATGAATTGAACGAGCTTGTACCTACAGGCAGGGGCTGAGCATGCAAATCATTACTACCGTCCGGCAAATGCAACAGGCCTGTCGCAATTTGAGGCGCAAAGGCACGCTGGGACTTGTACCCACCATGGGTGCTCTGCACGATGGCCATCTCTCGCTTGTTCGACGTGCTCGAGGAGAGTGTGATTCTGTTGCCGTGACCATCTTTGTCAACCCTACGCAGTTTGCGGCCGGCGAAGATTACGAAACCTATCCTCGCTCTTTTGAGGATGACTGTGCCAAGTTGAAAGCTGCCGGTATAGATCTGCTCTTTGCGCCGAGTCCGGAAGAGATGTATTCGCCTGGCTCGACTACGTTCGTTGAGGTGCCGGGAATTGGAGACCGTTTGGACGGAGCTTCGCGTCCGGGCCACTTCCGGGGTGTTGCTACTGTCGTGGCCAAGCTTTTCAATATTGCCGGTCCCGATCGCGCGTACTTTGGTCAGAAAGATGCGGCGCAGATCGCGGTGTTACGTGCGATGATCCGTGATCTCAAGTTTCCTGTACAGCTAGTGGCCTGCCCCATTGTGCGCGAGCCAGACGGGCTAGCGATGAGCTCACGCAATCGCTATCTATCTCCACAAGGCCGGCGTCAAGCGCTGATTTTGCATCGAGCGCTGGAGGCCGCCTATGAACTTTTGGAGGCTGGCGAGACTCGCTCTGATATTTTGCAGGGTGCATTATCGAGAGTGTTCGCCGCGGACGAGGGCGTTCGTCTGGATTACGCCGCGATCGTTGATCCGCGTACGCTGCTTCCTGTTGCCGACACCACACAGGGAGCCTTGATAGCCGTTGCCGCATGGGTTGGGTCGACGCGACTTATTGACAACCTGCTCACCGAGAATTTGCCGGTTGAGAGTCTGCGTCTTGACCATGGCCTGATGGAGGAGACGCATGCCTGAACCTTGCAAGGTGTTGCTTGGCGTCTGTGGTGGCATTGCCGCATATAAATCCGCCGAACTGGTCCGCGAGCTGCAGCGCAGTGGAGCGGAGGTACGCGTCATCATGACGCGTTCTGCGCAGGAGTTCATCAAGCCGTTGACCTTTGCCTCGCTTACAGGACACAAGGTCTTCATGAGTCTATGGGACTCGCCCTCTGAGGCCTCGGTGATCGAGCACATCGCGCAGGCACAATGGGCGGACGTCCTGGTGATTGCTCCGGCGACAGCGAACACGCTTGCGAAGCTTGCTCATGGGATCGCCGATGACTTTCTTTCGGCGAGTTATCTGGCTACGAACGCGAAGGTGGTGGTAGCGCCGGCTATGAACGTGAACATGTGGAATCATCCCGCCACGCGCGCAAATATTTCCGTGCTGAAGCAAAGAGGACATCGGATGGTCGAGCCTGGAGGAGGTTATCTCGCATGCGGGATGACGGGTGACGGCCGGCTTGCGGATATTGAGATCATTGCCCGCGAGGTGTTTGCGCAGGTGAATCAGCGGCAGGATCTCCTCGGAGAAACGGTTCTTGTTACAGCGGGGGGAACACGCGAGCCCATTGATCCAGTCCGGTTTCTCGGGAATCGCTCCAGTGGGCGAATGGGATATGCTCTGGCTGCGGCGGCCGACCAGCGGGGAGCGCGGGTCATTCTTGTTTCAGCTCCGACAGCGCTGGCGCCACCGCCGCGCTGCGAATTTCTGGCTGTGGAGACGGCAGAAGATATGCATGCCGCTGTGCTGTATCGTTTGCCGGAGGCAACGATTGTCATCAAGGCCGCCGCAGTGGCGGACTTCCGTGCGCGCCATGTCGCGGCGGATAAGCTGCATCGCGATGCTCCGCGAGTCCTCGAATTAGAGCCGACGGAGGACATCACTCGCAGCGTTGCGGAGCACAAAGCCCCTGGCGCACTTCTCATCGCGTTTGCTGCAGAGATGGGACTTGATATTGTTCGCGCCCGCGAGAAGCTTCTTCGCAAAGGAGCAGATGCTATTGTCCTCAACGACATTAGTGGGACTGGCATTGGCTTCGATTCTGATCGAAATGCAGCCATCTTTCTAACGCATGATTCGGAGGTGCATTTGGCGGAGTCCTCCAAGAGCGAGATTGCGTCGCAGATTCTCGATCAGGTTTCATCGCTGAGATCCCACCGTTTGCTTATGCAGGAATTGCGTTAGACGCGCAGCTTGTCCATCCGAGATCTTCGCAGACGATATACTGCCGTGGAGATTCGCGAAGGGATACGCACTGTCATGAACGCCATACAGCGACTTCTGGTTGCCTCTAGTTTGGTCGCAATTGCTGCGCCTGCGTGGCCGCAGACGCCGATGAGCACGCCGGATATTCCAGCCAGCTTCGTCGCTCCGCGCAATGGCTACGACTATGTCAAACAGGTTGTCATGATTCCCATGCGGGACGGGGTGAAGCTCTACACCGTTATCGTCATTCCCAAGGGCGCAACACATGCGCCGATTCTCCTGACGAGGACGCCTTACGATGCGGCCAGTAGGGCTACACGAGAAGAGTCTCCCCACATGCTCGACGAACTTCCCCAGGGCGACGATGTATTCGTGCACTCGGGTTACATCCGCGTGTTCCAGGACGTGCGAGGGAAGTATGGGTCGGAAGGAAAGTACTGGATGACGCCGCCGCCGCTGGGTCCGCTGAATACAAGCAGCATCAACGATACGACGGATGCTTATGACACGATTGATTGGCTTGTGAAACAAGTTCAGGAGTCCAATGGCAAGGTGGGGATGATTGGTTCCTCGTACGAGGGGTTCACTGTTGTCATGGCGCTGATCGATCCACATCCTGCGCTCAAGGTCGCTTGTCCGGAGAGTCCGATGGTTGACGGTTGGATGGGGGACGACTGGTTCCACTACGGAGCTTTCCGCGCGATCAACCTGGATTATTTTGCGGAGCAGACGCAGGTGCATGGAAGTGGACAGATGATTCCTCGCGAAGGTCGCGACGATTACACAAACTATTTGCAGATTGGCTCAGCCGGAGATTTTGCACGATACGGTGGACTTGAGCAGTTGCCTTTCTGGCGGAAGGTCGAAGAGCATCCGGCTTATGACGGATTCTGGCAAGGGCAAGCGCTCGATGCGATCATGGCCAAGGTTCCATTGAAGGTCCCGGTGATGTGGCTTCAAGGCCTTTGGGACCAGGAAGACATGTGGGGCGCGATCCATAGCTATGAGGCGGTTGAGCCTAAGGACACGAAGAACTCGATGAACTACCTGGTGATGGGTCCATGGCGCCACAGCCAGGTGAATTATGAGGGATACTCGCTCGGCGCGCTGCGTTGGGATGGAGATACTGCTCTGCAATTCCGGCGCGACGTTCTTCTTCCATTCTTCAATCAGTATTTGCTGGACGGTGCTCCCCAAGCCGACACGCCGCCGGTGCTCATCTACAACACCGGCGAGAACCACTGGGACCGGTTGAAGTCCTGGCCGCTGAGCTGCGAGAAAGGTTGCGCTGGCGAGGCCAGACCGCTTTACCTGACGGCCGATATGGGGCTTTCGTTTACTGCGCCCGGCGCTGATTCGCCGAAGTTCGACGAGTACGTTTCTGATCCCGCTAAGCCTGTACCGTACACTCCGCGCCCGGTGATGGCTGTAGATGGGGAAGCGTGGGTCACGTGGCTGGTTCACGACCAACGCTTCGTCGACAGCCGTTCCGACGTGCTCAGCTATGAAACGGCGCCGCTGGATAAACCACTCCGGCTAAGTGGCGCACCCATCGCTAATTTGTTTGCATCCACCAGCGGAACCGATAGCGATTGGGTTGTAAAGCTTATCGACGTTTATCCGCCGAGCGTGCCGGGTGACCCTGATATGGGGGGATACGAACTACCAATCTCGCTCGATATCTTCCGCGGCCGTTACCGCACGAGCTTCGAGCATCCCGAGGCGATTATCCCAGGAAAACCGCTCACCTATCGCTTTGCTTTGCCCACGGTTAATCATGTGTTTCTACCTGGTCATCGCGTGATGGTGCAGATTCAGTCGACGTTGTTTCCGCTTTATGATCGCAACCCGCAAACGTTTGTGCCAAATATCTTCGATGCCAAGCCGACGGATTATCAGAAGGCAACTCAGAGAATCTGGCATGCTCCCGGGGAGGCCAGCTTCGTAAGCCTTCCCGTCGTGGCGCAGTAGCAGATCAGTGAAGGCCTGGCGATGGATTGCTCAGGACGCGCGAGCGAATTTCACTGCTCGTGATAATTACGAATGAGGCCGCCATCGATGAAGTAAGTGCTTCCTGTCACATAAGCACCATCATCGGACGCCAGGAAGGCTACGACCCCGGCAACCTCGCCTGGTTCGCCGAGTCGGCCCAACGGTATATTTGCCAGAAGCGCATCGAGCTTCGGTTTGTCCGCTAACAGCGACTTGTTGATCGGCGTATTGATGGCTCCGGGCGCGATGTTATTTACTGTAATCCCGGCTGGACCAAGCTCTACTGCCAGGTTGCGCATAAGCATGCGCATAGCGCCTTTGCTCGCGCAGTAAGTTGAGAAATGTGGAAAGACCATGTCCTCATGGACCGAGGATATGTTGATGATGCGGCCCGGTTTTTTAGCGGCGATGAGCTTACGGACGAAGGCTTGCGAGAGGAAAAACGCACCCTTCAGGTTCACACCGAGTACTGCGTCGTAGTCTGCCTCGGTGACGTCGGTAAAGTTCGCGGACTTTTCAATTCCTGCATTGTTGACAAGGATGTCGCACGATCCGAGCTCGGTCCAGGCAGTCTCGATTAGCCGATTGCAGTCTGCGACCACGGAAACGTCGGCCTGTACTAGTACCGCTTTGCCGCCGGCTTTTTTGATCTTGTCGAGTGTCTGGTCGGCCTCTTCGACGTGGTCCACGTAGTCGATAACGCAGTCAGCGCCCTCCGACGCGAGTCGCTCCGCAATGGCCTGTCCAATTCCTGAGCCGGAACCAGTGATGACCGCAGTTCTTCCGTCCAAACGTCCTGCCATGGGGATCCCTCTCGCTATGCTGTTTTTATCTTGCACGAGCTCTTTGCAAAGGTTGTCTACTTTGATCCAAGTTTAGAACCTATCTCCGTGGTGTCGGTCGCAATGTGTGGAATCTATTATCCGTTTCGAGGACCAGTCGCGTCGCGGGATACGGTGTCTCTTCATCCTCGCTATTCTCTGATGCATACTCCGTCCCTTACGTTCGCTTTGCACGGAAGAAGTCTGTCAGCATTTTCCCGCACTCTTCGGCCAGCACTCCTTCTACCAACTCTACGCGGTGGTTAAGCGCGGGATGATTCATGACGGCGATCACTGATCCGCAGGCGCCGGCTTTAGGGTCGGCCGCTGCATAGACGAGCCGAGCAAGCCGCGCATGCAGAATCGCACCTGCGCACATGGAACACGGTTCCAGGGTGCAATACAACGTGCATCCCAACATGCGATAGTTTCGGAGAACTGACCCTGCCGAGCGTAGCGCAACGATCTCCGCATGAGCTGTGGGATCTGAATCGCGCAACACTTGATTGGACCCGCGAGCAATCACCTCGCCTGCAGGGGACACGATGATCGCGCCCACGGGCACTTCACCAGCAGCCTCGGCGGCTCGCGCTTCCGCCATGGCCTGTTGCATGAGTTCCTGATCTCTTGGGAGAAGTTCGGTGGGCATCCACAACAGTTGTACTACTTTGCGGGTGGCGGCGCGACCGGAGTCGCTCCTTGAAGATCCTTTAGATAGGCGGCGGATAGGGTTTTCTTCTGCGTTGCCAGCGGTAGCAGCGTGGGATAGAACTGCACGAAGGTGGTGTCCACCGCGGCGTGAGCCTCATGGCAGGTATAGCAGCTGGCAGACCGCGGAATCAGCTTCCCGTTGTCATCGTAGAAGCCCCACTTCCCGTGGTCTTTCACGTGGGTCTCAAGTCCCATGAGCTTTGCACTCTGAGTATGCCCCCGTTTGTTGATTGAAATGGGGCTGTCCGCGCCGCGAACCTCGAGCACCATGACGGTCTTATCCGGCCATGTACCTGTCGCCAAAAAGCTGTGATACGCAGTCGGATTTACGAAGACGTTGTAGAAGATGTGATGGTCGGGCGGCGCAGTGGGGGCATCGTAGGACATGTCGATTCCGGTGGTCAGATAAATCCAGTCGCGATAATGTATCGGCGCGACGAGATCGCCCCCACTGGTGTAGGCAGGGGCATCATCCGCTGGAACCGGCGTGCTTTGCGTTCCGGGCGCTAAGGTTAGCAGGAGGAGGCTGGCAGCAGAAACTAGTTGCTTCGTCATAGTTGGCTCTCTGGAGTTCCGTACGCGCGTTGGTCTGAGCAAGTTCCACAATTGCTCCTGGCGTCAACTCGGCTCCTGCTGGGTCATGCAATGCAATGCACCGAGACCCCAGATAAAGTCTGTGCAGTGGATACCCGTCACTGTACGTTCCGGGAAACAATCGGCCAGCGTATTCAGGGCGATGCGATCATTTGGATCGTTGAACGTTGGTACAAGTACCAAGTCATTCGCGATATAAAAATTCGCATAGCTTGCCGGCAGCCGCTGCCCTTCAAACATTACCGGGGCGGGCATTGGGAGCGTCTTGATTGTGAAAGGCCGACCCTTCAAATTGCGCGCATCGCGCAGCCGTTCCAGATTTTCGGCCAGAGGTAAATGATTTTCATCCCTGGTGTTGGGCTCTACTGCTGTGAGAATCGTATTCACGCCGACAAATCTGGAGATGTCATCGACGTGGCCGTGAGTATCATCTCCGGCGCATCCGCGATTGAGCCAGATGACCTTCTCAATGCCGAGATATTCGGCAAAGGCCTGCTCCAGCTGTTCGCGGCTAACACCTGGATTGCGCTGTTGAACATCGCTCAGCAGGCACTCTTCGGTCGTCAGTAAGACGCCCTCGCCATTGGTATCGATCGAGCCACCTTCCAGCACAAGGCGTTTCGTCTTACCGTCAGGTAGCTGCACGGTGGGCTCCAAGCTTTTCATACCGTAGAGCTTCGCCACGTGCTTGGGAATGAGATCATCGTTGCGCCAGTTATCGTACTTAGCCCAGGCGTTGAACTTCCAGTTTGTGAGGGCGACTTCACCTTCTAGATTCTTGACGAAGATTGGTCCCGAGTCGCGCAACCAGACACGGTCTGTCCGCCAGCAGTGGAAGTGAAGCCGAGCTGCATTTCCGCCTTGCCTGCGCAGCATATTGAGGGCGCGCCGTTGGTCGCTCTCATCATTCACAAGAATGTGAACATCCTCTACTTGCGAGAGGTGCCGAACGATCTCGCAATACACCCACGGAATTGGCTGGAACTTGTTTGGCCAATCCTCGGGGTTATGTGGCCATGCGATCCATGTCGCGGCATGGCGGGACCACTCCGCGGGCATTCGATACATATCCTCTACACTCCTTCGATTCCCGCTCACTTGCTGGTCGTGTAAAAAGTGTACGTTGCCTGATAGGGAACCCGCACTTCATTATTTTGGTGCTCTGCATCGCATGCCATGGGGGGGACGCCCGCCTGCGTATCGGAGCGGCGCACCATGGTTACATCTGCCAAGATGCCTGTGGCTGCACCGGTGGAGTGGGTCTCCACGAGCAGCCAGGGAACGTTGAGGGGGTCAGTAGAAGCGCGCTTTTGCAGGACTTTCCCGGCAATCGAGCTGCCGTCATTCCACGTCCAGGTTGGCCCGACGCTGTGAGTTCCGACCTCCTGATGAGTTGTCGGATCGAAGAGCTTTGCTACTGGCATCTCGAGAGCCCACTGGTAGCCTCCATCTTGTGACACACACTTATACACCTGCACGCCAAGTCCAACGGCGGTGGCTTTCACATGGGCATTGGGCGGTGGAAGGGTGGGATCCGGCGACTGCTGCAGCGACATCAGCGCGAAGAGGACAAGTGATCGAAGCATGTTGAATCCACCTTTCTGGTTTAGTCCAAGAACCGGCTCGTAATCCCGCCGTAGGCGTCGATGCGACGATCCCGCAGGAACGGCCAGTGCTGTCGGGTAACCTCAACTTCATTCGCATCGAGGTCGGCATACAGGATCTCTTCCTGATCATGAGATGCCTTCGCCAGGATTCGACCAAACGGATCGGCGATGAAGCTTCCACCCCAGAATTCGATCCCGTCTGCGGCGGTGTGATCGCCCGGCCCACGCATCATTTTGCCGTTGTGTTCCACATCTCCATGCTCGTGTCCCACGCGATTCACTGCGCAGACGAAGACTCCATTGGCGATGGCGTGAGCGCGCTGGATCGTCTGCCAGGCGTCATACTGCCGCTCACCGAACTCGACCTTCTCGCTGGGATGCCAGCCAATCGCAGTAGGGAAGAAGAGAGTTTCGGCACCCTTGAGTGCAGTGACCCGAGCGCCCTCCGGATACCATTGGTCCCAGCAAACCAGCGTTCCGATGGGGCCTGCCGAGGTGTGCTGGGCGAGGAACCCGAGGTCTCCCGGCGTGAAGTAAAACTTCTCGTAGTAGAGCGGGTCGTCGGGGATATGCATCTTGCGGTAGATGGCCGCGATGTTGTCCGGGGCGGTGGAAGCGTGATCGAGAATTGCGGCTGTATTGTGATAGAGCCCGGGCGCGCGGCGTTCAAACAAGCTTGCGATCAACACCAGGTTATATTCGCGCACTACCTCGCTTAGCGCCGCAGTGGATGGTCCCGGAATCGGCTCTGCAACCGAGAACAGTGCGTGATCTTCACGCTGGCAGAAATATTGTGCGCGAAACAATTCTGGCAGGCAGACCAGTTTTGCGCCGCCCTGGGCGGCTTCGCGCACTCGCGCTACGGCCTTGGCGAGATTCGCTTCGGTCGAGGCTTCGCAGGACATCTGAATGAGCGCAACGCGCGTGGTAGGCATAATTTTCCCCAATTCACAGGATTAGATGATTCCGCCCAAGCAAAAGGCGCTGGAAAGAGCCAGCGCCACATCACATCTCATAGTAGTTTATCCCGATTTGTTATTGCCTTACCTGCCGTTCACTTGTCGTCGAAGAGCAAAATTGCCGCGGCAATCGTGGTCGTCCAATTTCCATTCTTGGCGCCGACAGCCGACTGGGTCACGTTGGCGGTCCGAACGATTTTGTTTGAGATGCGGTAAATTTCTTTCTTCTCGTCCCAGCTCTTGTCCGGGTCAAAGTCGACATCGAGGGTCGTCGCGAGCATCTCCGCCGCCAGTTCCTCCGCGTAATCTCCGGCCTGGTCCTCCGTCTCGCCGAAGCTGTGATGTTCCGAAAGATAGCCATAGGTATTCTTGTCGGCCGGAATGGCAACGCCGATTGAACTCACTACGAGCCTATGGGGTTCGCGGGTCGAATTTTCTGCCACAACGGCAAACACCACCTCGCCGGGGTTCAGATATTTGAGCCCCTCTTTGCGCGTGATCATCTTGCAGTTTGGCGGGAAGATCGAAGAGACTCTCACCAGATTTTGTGCCGCGATGCCTGCATCGCGCAAGGCGAGCTCGAAGGAGGTGAGGCGCTCCTTGTGCTTGCCGACGCCCTTGGTGAAGAACAGGCGTGTAGGGACCATGTTTTTTCCCAATTTCTGAGCTCCTCCCGCCGATACGCCGGCGGCTTTCCTCGGGGTTTCCTATTTCGCCGCGGTTATCCAGTGGAATTATCACACGGCACGGGCCGGGTATGCAGCGGATGAGCGGTAACCCTGGTCGATCAGCGCGCAGGACGGACGCCTTGAAAACAGCGGCTATTCGCCAGCCAAAGCTTTCCAGTCTTTATGATTTTTTTATGGCTGCTTCTGCTAATTTTAAGTAGAGACAGAAAACTCAGTTGAACGAAGTCGCGAAGTGTCCCCGGGAATACCCTTTTCGTTTCAAAGCACCGCTAAATTAACCACGGCAGTTGACTGCCAATGAAGGAGTGCCATGTCGACCGAATTTCGTAACTTTCTGGAATTGTCGTATGAAGAGTTGGAAGAGCTGAATCTCAGGGCAAAGGAGCAGCGCCGGAATCGTGTGGCTGCCGATGTCATCCAGGAAGAGCGACTCAAGTACCTCGCCGATACACCGGGTATCAAGGCCGTGACCGTCCTCTTCTCTGACCTCGAAGGTCGCCTTCATATGCTCGACTACGACAAGAAGTTTCTGGTGAAGAGCTACGACAATCTCACGTTCGACGGATCCTCGATTCGCGGTTTCACCGCGCAGCGGGAGAGCGATCTCCGCCTGGCACTTGATTGGAGCGCGTTTTATTGGACTCCAGCCGATGTGTTTGGTTCGGGCAAGGTTCTCGTGTTTGGCGAAGTGATTGACAAGAATGGCGGCCACTACTCCGGCGACATACGAGGCGTGCTCAAGGATTTCGCAAATCAGGAATTTGCCAAGAATGGTTATTCGTTGAACGCCGCGAATGAGATTGAGGGCTTCCTCTTTGATGGTATCGACGCCGAGCGCACCTACCATCAGACTGGCTCGTTCGAGTACGTCAACCAGGGGGGATACTATCATTCGCTCCCGGGTGACCCGCTCCGTGAGTTCATCGACACGACTGCGGAAGTGCAGCGTGCCATGGGATTCGAGAATGAAAAGGACCATCCGGAAGTCGCCCCGTCGCAGTTTGAGATCAACTACTCGTACGGCGACGTCGTTGCGGCCGCCGATCAGATTCAGCTGTATAAGCTGATTTGTCGCCAGGTGGCCACGCAGATGGGCATGACGGCCAGCTTTCTTCCTAAGCCGGTCACGGGTGTTAACGGTTCCGGTATGCATACCAACGTTTCTGTCTCCAAGGGAGGCAAGAACCTTTTCTGGGATCCGAAGGGTGAGGAGAAGACCTCCAAGCTTGGTTGGAGTTTCGTGGACAAGATTCTCACGCACGGCAATGACATTTGCCTGCTGCTCAACGCGAGCGTGAATGCCTATCGCCGCCTCGACCCGCATTTTGAAGCGCCTAACCAGATCAAAGCTTCCGCGGTGGATCGCGGCTCGATGATTAGGATTCCTATCGGCAACTCGAAGTCGGCGCGTGTGGAAGTTCGCTCTGTCGGCCCGGACGCCAATCCTTACCTGGTCCTGTACTCGGTCTTCAAGACGGGTCTGCATGGCCAGACGTCCAAGATCAAGAACCTGCGCCAGGCTGAGCGGTATCTTCCCGATAACATTTACACCGCGCTAGAGAACTTCCGTGGGGCCAGCTGGATCGACGAATTGTTGGGCCCGGATGTGAAGGAGCGGTATGCCGAGCTCAAGCAGGCATCTGCTGATCGCTGCCCGCGTCTTCTCGGCACGATCGTGAAGGCCAGCGAAGTGCAGTTTCACCACGATGTGTATAACCAGTTGCTGTGGGGTCAGTTCTAGCCATCCTGGTATTCAAGGCGCACCGGACATTTCCGGTGCGCCTTTTTCATTTGCGTTCCATGAAAGAGAGATGAGGACCGATCGTTGCGTGTGGAACCCCAATCGTTTGACGAAAACCGCCCCATATGGGCGAATAACGGACGCGGTTTGTAGCGGACTGTTAGTAGCCCGGAATATGATCGTTTTGCGAATCGGTAGTTTTGCCGAGCATCTGGAACGAAGCAATGAAGGAGAGCAGTATTATGCGTAAGAAAGTAACGATTGTGGGTGCCGGCAACGTCGGTGCTACGGCAGCTCATTGGATCGCCTCCAAAGAACTCGCGGATGTCGTCCTTATCGATGTTGTTGAAGGTGTTCCTCAGGGCAAGGGCCTGGATCTACTTGAGGCAATGCCTATCGAAAAGCGGGATGTATCCATTGTGGGGACAAATGACTATGCCGACACAGCCAACTCCGACATCGTGGTGATTACCGCTGGGATCGCCCGCAAGCCCGGAATGAGCCGTGACGATCTTCTGAATACAAATTTTGGCATTATGAGCGACGTGGTTGGTAAAGCCGTGGCAGCCAGCCCGAACGCCATTTTCATCATCGTTTCCAACCCATTGGATGCGATGGCACAGACTGCGTTCAAAAAAGCCGGATTACCCAGGGAGCGCGTCATCGGTATGGCGGGGGTTCTGGACTCCGCGCGTTTCCGTACCTTCATCGCGGAGGAGCTAAAAGTCTCTGTCGAGAACGTCACGGCATTTGTGCTTGGAGGGCACGGCGATACGATGGTCCCGCTGTCGCGGTATTCCACGGTCGCAGGTATACCGATTACTGAGTTGATCGAGCCAGCGAAGCTCAAAGCTCTGGAGGAGCGCACCGCCAATGGGGGCGCGGAGATCGTAAAGCATCTCAAGACCGGTTCCGCATTTTATGCACCGTCGGCCGCAGCCACGGAGATGGTGGAAGCTATCCTCAAGGACAAGAAGAAGATCCTTCCGTGCGCGGCCTATCTCCAGGGCGAGTATGGAATCAGCGGCCTCTATGTTGGGGTTCCGTGCAAGCTTGGAGCCAAAGGAATAGAGCAGATCATCCAGATCAAGCTCACGCCTGGGGAGCAGGAGGCTCTTAATAAGAGTGCGGCTGCTGTGAAGGAACTCTGTACAGTCATCGGCGTGGCCTAATCACCACCGAGAACGGCAAAAGAGGCAGCCCCTTCAACGGGCCTGCCTCTTTTATTGCCTGGTCGACGCTTGCATGAAGCTTATGAAAGCTCTAGCTGCGGTTGATGGTTACACTCTCCAGAACGACGGGAGTCTTTGGCTGATCCATGGCACCACGGGCAACACGGCTAATCTTCTCCACCACGTCATAGCCTTCGGTCACTTCGCCGAAGATCGTGTGCTTTCCGGTGAGCCAGCTTGTATCGGTCACGGTGATGAAGAACTGGCTACCGTTGGTGTTGGGGCCGGCATTCGCCATGGCCAGTTTACCGGGCTTCTTGAAGTCATGAGGACTGCCCTTGGTCTCGTCAGCGAACTTGTATCCGGGACCGCCCATGCCTGATCCCTCGGGGTCGCCGCCCTGGATCATGAAGTCCGGAATGACGCGATGAAAGATCGTGCCATCGTAGAGCTTCGAACCCTTCTTGGACCGTGAGTTCCACTCCTTGGTGCCCTCGGCCAGGCCAATAAAGTTGGCGACGGTCTGCGGCGCCTCCACGTCGAAAAGCTTACAAACAATCGTACCTTCAGAGGTCTTGAAGGTGGCGGTAGTCGGCATTGAATCTCCTTTTTCTCGTTACGACATCTATTCGGATTGGATGCTGAACGGCATCGATAAGACACCTTTTGCAGGAAGAGACGAGCGAAGCGCTACACGAATTTCATCGGTCAACCGAACGTATGCGATCTGCACGTATGTTCGTCTACGGATTGGTTCTTTCTACGGCGACTTTCCAGGCTTGAGACTTTACCGCGCTTGCTGCTCTTTGGTCTCAATTCTCAAAGACCGTTCCTATCCTGCTTATTATCTTACAGATAATACTGAATGCAAACCCCGATATCGATCCCTAACAGAACGGATGGGTGGAAACGTTTGATCCTTGGCGCCGGCGAAGGAACGCCATAGGCTCTAATGAGGCCGCTCTTTGAGCGTGTCACTCTCTTGGCTTGCCGGAGCGGTTGTGGAGTTTGCCGTTGGGCTCGGCGGCAATGGGGGTGTCGGCTGGCCTACAGCAACAATCGTAACCTTATTGATCACCACGGGTGTTAGCGGCTTGTCTTCTGAATTGCGATCTACCAGCGCAATGCCTTTCACCATGAGCACGGTATGCGGATCGCACTGGCCGAAGATCGTATAGTTGCCATCGAGAGCAGCATTCGCAGCCTCAGTGATGAAGAACTGGCTGCCGTCAGTTCCCGGTCCTGAATTTGCCATGGCGAGTCGACCCGGCACGTCAAACCGAAGAGATGTCGAGATTTCGTCCGGAACGTAGTACCCTGCGTCGCCCGCGCCAGTTCCCAGACGATCGCCGCCCTGAATCATAAAGCCGGGGATTACGCGGTGGAACGTGGTTCCATTGTAGAAAGGCTGATTGCTGACTTCTTTCAGTGTCACCGGATCGGTCCATGTCTTGGTGCCGGTTGCCAGACCGATGAAGTTCGCCGTGGTCAGCGGTGCTTCCTTATCAAACAGCTTGCACGTCAACCGTCCCATCGTCGTGTCGAAGAGGACGGTCGGTCCGGTAGGGGTAGCAGGAGGAAGTTCATGGGCAATCGTCGAAGGCGCATCCGGAAGGGCGTCTGAAGATGGAGCATTCGCAGGAGGAACGGCCGTCGCGGGAATCGCTGATTGCGGCGATTGTGGTGGAGCGGACTGTGCGAGAGCTATCGCTGGGCAGATGAGCAGCGCGAGGGCGCACAGGAAAAATTGAGGCGAGAGTTTCTGAGTCTTCATTCAGACTTAAGGCTACTCCATGCCGCGCCAACGTCCAAGCCAGCCAGTCCCGGATACCGGTTTCGAGTCAGCGCAACTCGGCGCGCGCGACGCCAATCACCGAGTCTGCGGCGCCATAGTATAGGAGCCACTGGCCCTTGTAGGGCACCAGGCCCTCTGCGAATGTCGCTCCCGCTGGGTACTGACCATTCCGTTCGTAGGGCCATACGGGGGTCAGAATAGGGTGCTCTGTGCGATCGAGCAACTTGCCAGGGTCCGATGCTGAGAACAGTGCTTCCCCGGCTGAGTACGCCCCGGGACGAATGGTGGGATCTGCCGCAAGTTGTTCGTCTGCGGCGGCGGTACTCTCGGCGCTGACGTCTTTGGGGGCGGCTGCATCTGTGGCGAGCGCACCTTGCGCAGTACCCGGTTTACCGGCTCCCGAATTCTTCCCGTTGTAGATCAGCACAATGCCCTTTTTCGTCAGAACGGGAGGTGGGCCGACCTCTGGAAATCCACTATCAAAATGTCCGGCTCTTGCGCTTAACACCACTTGGGGCAAACCTGTCTTCGCATCCACCACGGGTGTCCAATGGATCAAATCCGTCGACGTGGCCAGATGAATATGGCCCTCTCCCCAGTACAACCAGTATTTGCCGTGCAGACGCACGGCCTGCAGCCGTCCATTGTGAAGCTCTGTAAGAATCCCGGCGGATTTGTAATGTAGCTTGTCAAACTTGGCGTTATCAGCTTTCCCGAAGGCCGGGCCCCATTTGGTCCAGTCCTCAAGATTCTTCGACGTCGCAATTCCGACGGTGTATTCCCCTCGATCTCTCGCCCATTGCGTATAGGTCATCACGTACGTGCCATCAGGCCCGATCACGATGCGCGGATCCTCAACGCCCCCGGGGAACTCGTTCGGTTTCTGATCATCATTTTGCGGATAGAGGACAGGGGCGCCTTCAATGGTGAAAAAGAGACCATCTTTGCTGGCCGCAAGTCCTAATCGCGAAACATGGCCTCCAATCTGGTCTTTCCCAGACGTGTCCTCGGCACGAAAGACGACCGCTACGTCACCATTTGGCGCGGTGGTTGCAGCCGGGTTGAATGCATGTCCGGCGTCCCAGAACGTTTTCTCCTGCGTAATCGGATCGGTGAAGTAATAAAACGTGTTCGGTTGGATCACAGGTGCTTCCGAGGGACGCACAAAGGGTCCAATCACCCACGATTGCGCGGATAGAGTAGTTCCTGCAAACAACGCGGAGGCGAGCACAAGAAGATCCAATTTGCGCATAACGATCCTGTGGTTTTCGATTGATTTCCTCGATCAGAGATTGACTGGGTGCATCTGAGCCCGCAGGAAGCTCAGCGTGAGCTCAAATTGAGATTTGCAATCAATCATTCTCTCGCAGTATCTCATCAGGCGGAGTGGTTTGATGGCCAAGCGGTGGACCAAAGGTGTTAATACTCAACACGAAGAGAGTAATTCGCGCGATGAACGGCTAAGCAATGGTGGCCTTGGCCTGGACAGCCGCAAAGACACGCAACAGATTTCCTCCGAGAAGTTTGTTTAGCTGCTCAGGACGATAGCCGCGTTCAACGAGCGCTGCCGTGATTTTCGGCAGATCGGCTGCACTACTCAGGCCCTCCGGCAGGATAGGGAATCCATCAAAGTCCGAACCTAACCCGACGTGATCGATTCCCGCAACCTGCGCTACATGGTCGATGTGATCTATCAGCGCGCTCAGGGGTGCCAGCGGCAATTTGTCTTTGAGGAATTCCGCATAGTATTGGCGGTCGGCGGACATAGATGCATCGTACGGGATGGGCTCTCCGCGGTCTCTGTAAGCCTTTGTTATAGCTTCGAAGCGTGAATCGCGGTGACCTTTCGTTGAAGCCCAACCGTCCCGCCAGGCGGCATCGATGAACGCTGGGTAAAAGTTCACCATCACGACCCCGTCGTTGGTCGCGATGGCGCGCAACTGCTCGTCGGTCAGGTTTCGCGCCGAATCCGTGAGCGCCCGCGCGCTCGAATGCGAAGCAATCACGGGAGCATGCGTCGTCTGCAGCACCTGCCAGAACGTAGTGTCCGCAGCGTGAGACACATCGATCATCATTCCCAATCTGTTCATCTCACGCACAACGTCCCGCCCGAAATTCGTAAGGCCCCCGTGATGCACAACACTTGCGTCGTCCAGGTCTCCGGAACTGTCAGCCCATTCATTGGAGTTGGACCATGTAAGGGTCATGTATCTCACACCTAAGCGGTGATACATCCTCAGCAGTCCTAAATCCGCCTCGATGGAATGGCCACCCTCGATACCCAACAATGCGCAGAACACCTTATCGCGGTGGGCCTGAAGGACGTCTTCCGGGGTCAGGCCTAAACGCATCGAACCGGGGTGGGTTTGCAGCTGTTGGTAGACCCCGTCGAGCAATCGCAACGTTCGGTGTGCAAAGCGGCCGAGCCACTCTTTTGGTTCAACCCAAATCGCAAAAAACTCCGCGGCGAGGTTGCCAGTCCGCGCCGATTCAAGGTTGAGCATGCCCGATCCCAGCGGATCACTGAAGTTCCATGCCTCATCTACAAATCTTTGCGGGGTGTCGGCGTGCCCGTCGATTACGAGAGCATCTGCGTGAATCTTCGCTGGATCGTTCGTCATTACAAGAACCTTATCCCTCTGATTTCAGAGCCTTGATTGTAACAATGGGTGGGCCCCGTTTTGGGGCGGCTCACCTGCAACCTCAAAGCTCTGTAGGCAAACTACTTATCCCTAATGTAGGGCGCATGGAATTTTTATGCGGTTCGAACTGGCCGCTCAGCAGCCGGCGGATACAACTCTCCCGCGCCACGGCGCTTCCAACATGTATAGAGGTGATACATGGCAGCTGGACTTGATTCGACGAAAACAGCAGATCGTCCTTCTCACGAAGCGATTGAGAGCAGTGGGGGAGAAGCGGAGAACAAAACTCCTGCGCAGCGCCTCGATCAGGAAGCGATGGAAAGCGCGAAGCGTGCTCAAAACCGCATTCACGACGATGAGACCAAAAATCCAGGAACTTCGATTTTCACAAAGTAATCCACTTTACAAGTTCATGAGCCGGGGATTACATTCCGACTCATAACAAAAGAGCCTCGCTTGGCGCGAGGCTTTTTTGCTTAAGGGTTGCCGCCGCCTAGGTTCGTTGAAGCACAGGGGCGACCGGCGTGGGAAGATCTTCACGCCGTTTGAAACTCGCGCAGACATAGTCTCGATTCATGTTGGCGATAACTTCTAGCGGAATTTCCTTCGGGCAGACGCCGGTGCATTCTCCGATGCTGGTGCAATTGCCGAAGGCTTCGGCGTTCATCTGCGCGACCATGCTCAGAGCTCGGCGCTCGCGCTCGGGTTCGCCCTGGGGAAGAACTCCAAGGTGTGTAATCTTTGCTCCCGTGAAGAGGGCAGCCGATGCGTTGGGGCAGGCCGCAACGCAAGCTCCGCACCCGATGCAGGCGGCAGCGTCCATCGACTGATCTGCAATTTCTTTTCCAACCGGAAGCGTATTGCCTTCCGGAGCCTGTCCTGTTGAGACCGAAACGTATCCGCCGGCTTCGATGATGTGGTCCAGGGCCCGCCGATTCACCACGAGGTCCTTGACCAGCGGAAACGCCTTCGCTCGCCATGGTTCAAGTGTCAGTTCGTCGCCCTCTTTGAAGTGACGCATCGTCAATTGACATGCCGTGGTTCCACGCTCCGGTCCATGCGCGACGCCGTTGATCACGAAGCCGCAGGAGCCGCAAATGCCTTCGCGGCAGTCGTGTTCAAACGCAACGGGCACTTCTCCGCGGAGGATCAGTGACTCATTCAATACGTCAAGGCATTCGAGGATGGACATCTCGGGGTCTACGTCGTCCATGGGGTACTTGATGAAAGCGCCCTTTTCATTACGGTTCTTTTGCCGCCAGATCTTCAGTGTCAGTTTCATTTACTTGTAACTCCTCTGGCTGGGGTGAACGTATTCGAACGTAAGGGGCTCCTTGATAAGTTCGGGAGCAGCGTCTGGGCCGTTATAACCCCATGCAGCGACGTAGGAATAGCGCTCATCATCACGCTGAGCCTCGCCATCCGGTGTCTGATACTCTTCGCGGAAGTGACCGCCGCAGGATTCGTTTCGATCGAGGGCGTCGATACACATCAATTCGGCTAGCTCGAAGAAGTCAGCAACTCTACCGGCCTTCTCCAGGCTTTCATTCAGATCATCACCACTGCCGGGCACTGTAACGTTTTGCCAGTATTCCTCGCGGAGTGCGCGAATTTTTCCGATTGCCAATTGGAGACCTTCTGCGGTGCGAGCCATGCCGCAATAGTCCCAGAGAATCTTGCCCAATTCGCGATGGAAGGAATCGACGGTACGATTGCCCTTGATCGAGAGCAGTTTGTCGATCTTTGTTTTGACCGCTGTGACGGCTTCCTGGACGGCCGGATTTGACTCGTCTACCTTGGCGAACTTGTTCGATGCGAGATAGTTTCCGACGGTGTAGGGAATGATGAAGTAGCCATCGGAAAGGCCCTGCATCAAGGCGCTGGCGCCTAGTCGATTGGCTCCGTGGTCGGAGAAGTTGGCCTCACCGAGCACGAACAAGCCAGGAATGTTGCTCTGCAACTGGTAATCCACCCACAGGCCGCCCATGGTGTAGTGGATGGCGGGGTAGATGCGCATGGGTGTTTTGTAGGGATTCTCGTCCGTGATGCGCTGATACATGTCGAAGAGGTTGCCGTAACGCTCGCGAACCGTCTTCTCGCCGAGGCGCGTAATCGATTCAGAGAAGTCGAGATAGACGCCGAGGCCTGACTTGCCGACACCGTACCCTTCATCACACATTGCCTTGGCGTTTCTCGAAGCTACGTCGCGAGGGACGAGATTGCCGAAGCTGGGATATCGACGCTCGAGATAGTAGTCGCGTTCCTCTTCCGGAATTTCATTCGGAGGACGCGGGTCGCCCTTCTTCTTTGGAACCCAGATGCGACCGTCGTTGCGCAGCGACTCGCTCATCAGCGTGAGCTTGGATTGATAGTCGCCGGAGACCGGGATACAGGTAGGGTGGATCTGCGTAAAGCAGGGATTGGCGAAGAGGGCACCGCGTTTATAGGCCCGCCAACTGGCAGTGACGTTGGAGCCCTTGGCATTGGTGGAAAGATAGTAGACGTTGCTGTAACCACCGCTGGCCAGGATGACGGCGTCGGCGACATGCACGCTGAACTGTCCGGTGATCAGATTGCGGGCCACGATGCCGCGCGCCTGTCCGTCGACGACGATGAGGTCCAGCATCTCGGTGCGGGGGATCATCGTAACGGAGCCGGCGTGTACCTGGCGCTCTAGGGCCTGATAGGCGCCCAGCAGAAGCTGCTGACCAGTTTGGCCCCGCGCGTAGAAAGTACGCGAGACCTGGGCCCCACCGAACGAGCGATTGGCCAGCGAGCCTCCATACTCACGCGCGAATGGCACGCCCTGAGCGACACATTGATCGATGATCTTTCCGCTGATCTGCGCCAGGCGATAGACGTTCGCTTCTCGCGCGCGGAAATCGCCACCCTTGACGGTGTCGTAAAACAGGCGAAATACGCTTTCGCCGTCATTGGGATAGTTCTTGGCTGCGTTGATTCCGCCTTGCGCTGCGATGGAATGCGCGCGTCGTGGAGAATCCTGAAAGCAGAAGCATTTGACGTTATAACCAAGCTCACCGAGAGAAGCTGCGGCAGCTCCCCCGGCCAGACCGGATCCTACAACGATCAGAGAATGCTTGCGTTTATTTGCGGGATTGACGAGCTTCATGTCGAAGCAGGCTTTTGCCCAAGCTTCTTGAATCGGTCCAGACGGAATTCTTGCGTCAAGTTTCATCTTATTTTATGAACCCCAGCAACACACTGATAGGAATGGAGATATACCCCAAAACGATGAGAAGGGCGACGGCGCGGGCAGCGTTCCGAAGGTAGGGGGAGATGCGCGGATGGGCCAACCCGACCGATTGAAACATGCTCCACAGGCCATGGCTAAGGTGTAGACCCAGAAGGCACATGGCGAAGATATACCAGGCAGAAACCCACCAGACCTGGAATCCAGCAACGACGTTCTGGTAGACGTCGCCTTCCACGAATGTCGCCTGCGGGTGGATGTAACCGGCTGTGAATTGAAGGAGATGGAAGATGATGAAGGCGAGAACGATGGGGCCGCTCCAGTACATGGTGCGGGAGGCGTAGGAGGAGTTGATGGCCTGTCTGCGCGAGTATTCGACTGGCCTGGCGGCCTTGCTCCGGAGCGCAAGTTGAATGGTTGCAGTGATATGCAGGGCAATGGCGAGCAGCATGACGCCGCGCTCGATCCACAAGATCTCGCCAATACTGTGGAGGAAGTGGCCGTAGGCGTTGATGTGCTCGGGGGCCTCGTACATCTGGAGATTGCCGAGCATATGGCCGACGACGAAGCCGAACATCATGACACCGGTCACGGCCATGACCACTTTTTTGCCGTTGGTGGACTGCCAAAATGTAATGGGCTCAGTAAGATGCGGGGTGATTTCTGTGGTGCTCATTAAATTGTCCCAGCCTTATCGTGGTGGAGCGTCGAGCCTGCGCTGAAGGGATGAGACGCAAGGTGCGGAGTCGCGGGTGGTGCAGTTCCTGCCATTTTCGTGTGCTCCTTAGCCCGGTTTCGGGTTACTCAGCGACGTCTTTAGCCTAGTTTCGGGTGTCGCAACGCGATTGAACCAGCGGAACTGATTATTGCTACGGCAAAATATCGCAGTCAAGTTGCGCGTGCGAATACCGTCCCGTTTGTGCGGTATCTAGCTATAACCGCGCAGCGGGGATTTGCGCGAGTAAGGCGCGGAAAGCGTTGCCGCGGTGAGAGAGCTTCCATTTTTGTTCGCGGGGGATTTCGGCGAACGTGAGGTTGAGGGAGGGGACGAGGAAGAGGGGATCGTAGCCGAAGCCGTCGGAGCCTCTGGGACTGCGGAGGAGTTGACCTTCGACGGAGCCTTCGGCGCGGAGAAGGACCTGGCCGTTGCGTGCGAGAGCGAGGTTGCAGACGAAGCGGGCGGCGCGGTCGTGTTGGTGCTGCATGAGGTGGAGGAGGAGGGTGTTGTTGCGGTCGTCCCGGGAGATTGAAAATACAGGGGTCTCTCCACTGCGCTGCGCTTCGGTCGAGATGACGAAGGTTTGGGGTGCGGCTCCGGTCGAGATGACGGGCTCATCTGGATGCTGGGCTGCGTAGTCGTCGGCGAAGCGGGCGGAGCGGACGCCGGGCTGGTTGTTGAGGGCGGGGACTTCGAGACCGGAGTCGTCGGCGAAGACGAGGAGGTTGGGGGCGGCTAGCGAGTAGGCGATGGCTTTGAGGTCGGCGTTGCCCTGGAAGGTGGTGGCGTCCTCGACGGGCTCGGGGATTTGCTTGAGGTTGGGGAGGGCTTCGATGGTTACGCCTTCGGCGAGGGCTGCGGATTTAAACTCGGCCAGCTTGCCGGGGTTGGAAGTGGCGGCGTAGAGGGTCATGAGACAGAGTGTAGAGGATGGAGTGTAGAGCGTAGAGAAAGCGATCTCAGGGGCAGCGGCGGCATCAAGGAGAGCATACCTCAGGGCTAAAGCCCATCCACATTTGCGCCCATGAGACCCGAGGCTGAAGCCTCGGGGTACCTGGGTCTTGGCTTAGCTACAACCTGGTGAAAGTCTAGCGTCCGATAAATGAAGGTCTAGCGTTCGATAAATATTGCTGTTGCGGCACTAGACAGGCGTTCTGGTTGCGGCATCTGAGAATTGGAGAGCTTGCAGAGCATTACCGCTCGGTCAACGGAGGGTGCGCTGGATGGCTCGTCTATCGTGGGTGGTTTGTGCGTGCGTGATGGTTGCTTGTGCAGGATGCAAGCGTTTGGAAACGCATGCGGTGCAGACGCCAGTGCAGCCAGTGGTGACGCCGGCTCCGCCGACGCCGCTGAATGAGAAGAAGGCAGAGCTTGGTGGAACGACGTGGCAGCCGGAGTGGGATGCGGTGGTGGAGAAGGCGCTGCCGGCGGATATGTTGAGCGACCAGGCGGCGCGGGCGGTGAGGCTGTACTGTCCGCGATTTGCGGAGGAGACCGAGGCGGAGCGGCGGCAGTTTTGGGCGTATATGTTTCAGGCGATCGCGGCGGCGGAGGCGGGGCTGAATCCTACGGCCGACGTGCATCATTTGCAGGCTCCGGTAAATGTCGTCGATCCGGTAACGAAGAGGCCGGCGCGGCAAGAGGGTCTGATGCAGGTGAAGTATGAAGATGCGCAGCGGTATGGATGTGATTTCAATTGGCAGAAGGATCGCACGCTGCCGGTGAAAGATCCGGGGCGAACGATTTTGTCGCCGGAGAACAATCTTGGGTGCGGCGTGAAGATTATGGAGAACCAGATTGTGACGCAGGGGAAGCCGCTGGTGTCGCGCACGAGTTATTGGGCGACGCTGCAGCCGGGAACGGCGGGGTATCGGGTGTTTGCGAAGCAGATGGCGAATGTGCCGGCGGCTTGTGGGCTGCACGTGCGGAAGGTTGCGAGGAAGCGGACCGAGATTGCTAGTCGCTGAGGGCGGCGTCGAAGAGAGCATACCTCAGGGCTAAAGCCCTTTTTGTTTTTGCGATTATGAGACCCAAGGCTAAAGCCTTGGGGTACCTGAATGTCGCCAGAATAAGGGGGGTTAAAGTGTGCTTATCGCAGCAGATGCGCTGGGCACGGATCGAGAGATAGCGCGTGTTCGGGATGAGTGTGGACGTGCCGATAGTCAGAGGCGAGTTTTGCGGCTGATGGGTTGTTGGCGATGTAGCGGAGTTGGTTGTCGTAGTCTTCCAGATCGCGGATGCGATGCTCGTGATAGCTGGTGTGCCAGATTTCTTTTGGTGTGAGAAATCGCGCGGCGAAGGAATATCCGCCTTTGATGAGCTGAATGCATTTTGGCAGGGACTGGTCGGTTGATGGGGTTATGACGAGATGGACATGGTCGGGCATGATCGCGAAGCCGTGCAGGTGGAACTTTCCTTGCTGGCGATATCGGAGCAGAGTTTTGAGGAAGAGTTCTGCGTTGGCTTCGTTTTGGAAGTGACGATGTTGAAGAAAGGTCGAGATGGAGATGGCGTACGTGTTGCTCTGAGGGGGCACCATGTGCAAGAGCATACCTTAGGGCTAAAGCCCCTTCTTCTCCCGATGCTATGAAACCCAAGCCTGAAGGCTTGGGGTACCCGATTATCGCCGGACGTTGAGAGAGATGGGAGCGGATTTGATACCGGACTGTTACGAGGCTTGAGAGCTAGGGCTTGGTGGGTTGGAGGGCGTTGGGATTGAGGACGCCGATGCGGCCGTGGGGGCCTACGGCGTAGGGGAGGGAGAGGGCGTTCCAGTGCTGGTCGGCGTCGGGGGCGTCGTTGTTGGTGGGGCGGAGGGGGCGCCAGTTGCGGCCGTCGTCGGTGGAGATGTCGGTGCCGTTGGGGCCTACGGTGATCCAGGTTTTTGTCGTGGCTTCGTAGGCTACGGCGCTGCGGTAGCCGTGGGGTGGGGTGGAGGCGGCGGTCCAGTGTTGGCCGCCGTCGGCGGTGAAGGCAGCGGTGCCGCTGGTGTCGTTGGGTTTGAGGTAGTCGCCACCTACGGCGACGAGGTGAGTTGAATCGCCGAACGCAAGCGCAAAAATACCAGCAGATGACGTGCCTGCAGCGACTGGCAGAACAGCCCCGTTCCAATGAGATGAGAACACGTCGCCCGCACCCGTAATTTCCATCCAAATCGCTCTGGCGTGTTGAGGTGCG
>JBEKFF010000014.1:0-30237 GCA_050013455.1 Acidobacteriaceae bacterium
ATAGAAATGATTCTTGAGGCACCCGGGCGGTCGCTCGCGGGGAAGTTCTGCGGCAGGTCGATGGGGGGCGCTGGGACTGCAGCGCGCGAAGTAGGCACAGGTTGCCTAGCGGCTCGGTAAGGATTGCCGTGCAGGGGCTGGCTATAGAAAATTGATTGAAACTGCCGATAGAGAAGTTCTTTAGAATGAGATGCTGTTTGTGGTCGAGAGCGCGCGCGGGAATGGCGTGCTGCATGCACTACTGATGGCGTGAGAATTCCATCAGCCACGTTGAGTTCGAGTGCGACTGTGCCGCCGCCGCCATCGCAGGCGATCTTGCCTGGAGGCAGCTTCCAGACGGCCCTGGCGCATGCCTCGACGGAGAATGGTTCAAAACCACAATCGACGAGCGATACTGCAAAGTCTTCGGCTCGAGCGACGGCGGAAGACTCCTCGGCAGACGGGGTGGATACGAAGTCAGCAAGTTTGGCTGAACCGGAAGGCGGCAAGGTCGCTGATCCAGGCACGGGGCACGCGCAAACTACCAGTGATGCGACAGAGGCGGACGCTTCCGGAGGCGCTGGGTCAGCGTCCGCAGGTGGACCAACTGGCGTAACAGTTTCAGCGGCAGTCGAATCTGCGAGCGTCGCTTATTTCCGGCAGGCTATGGTGGGATCGTTGGCCACAGGCGCAGTGACCACGGGCGCAGGCTCTGCGAGTTCCTCTATCAACGCAGCGGACGTGCCGGCGGCGAACACCGCGACAGGTGGTCGATCAACGAGACCAGATCGTGCAAAGGGACAAGCGGAGTCAAAGAACGCAGTTGCGGCTGTCGCTATTCCGGCGGTCGGAGACTTAGTCCGATTGGCAGCCGTGAACCTCGTTAGCTTGCCAGGAACAGGACACGGCCAGGAAAGTGGGGCGTCCGAAAATTCTGTAAAGACCGCGGCGTCTGAGAACTCCGCGGCAACCCACGGGAAAACGGCAGCTGCGATCGACGGAGCCGGAGTTGGGGACGAGGGTGCGGCCTCGCTTCCAGGTGGCGCGGCCGGCGATCAACAAGGCAGCCTCGTGCAGGCGCCAGGGGCGTCGTTTGAATCGGCCATGGACTTATCGATGGTGTCGGGGGTTTCAGCCAATTCAGAGCTGACGAGTCATGCCGATATGGGTTTGCCAGCGGGCAATTCCATGGGAGCGGGTTCCGCAGCGACTGCTCCAGTGAGTTCCAGAGCTACCGATGGAGTGAGCAGCACCAAGAGCGTAACGACGGGATTGGCGGATGCCTCCTGGCATGCTGCAAACGATAGCCAGAGCGGACAGAGCCCGCAAGCGGATGCCTCGAAGACCGGCTCAGAAATCGTCTTTTCAAAGGCCGTTGAGAATGGCGCTGCCCAAGCGACGCTGCAGACGGTGTTGACGCCTATTGGCTCCCATGAGAATGCGACAGCTCAGAGCGCAACAGCCGGGTCGCCTGATTCGGCGCACGCTGGAAAGGCGCAGGATCTTCCGGCTGCGGCGCACCTGATGGCTGGCGAGGGAACGCCGGCGTCCGGAATCAATTCCGCTAAGCTCATTCAGACGATGGGCGAGACGGAGATGCATGTAGGCATGCATTCGGCAGAGTTTGGCGATATTTCCATTCGGACGTCTCTGAGTCAGCTGCAGATGGTGACGCATATATCGCTCGATCATAACGATCTGAGCCAGATGATCTCCTCGCATTTGTCGACGATGCAGACGAAGCTCGGAGAAGAGTATGGTCTGCACGCTTCGATTGAGGTCAACAGCCAGGGAGCGCCGTTTTCAGGCGGCCAGGGAGACTCACCGCAGAGGGAGCAACAATCGCCTGGGCGTTCCGGCAGCGGAGGGGGAGTAGGGCCTGCCGAGCTTAGCGAGAGTGTTTCAAGTGTTGCAGGGCTCCCCAGCGCAGGGAGTGGACATGGGTTGGACATCACGGTTTAGGAAAGAAACGGATCAAGAAAGGGACGATCGATGAACATACAAGGATTTACACCAGCGATAACGGGACCGGTAGCGGCAGCGGGCGCGAATGCGACGGCAGGTTCGGCGAAGGCATCCGGCAGCGAATCCACGGCGCCCACCGGAGACTCATCCACCAGCCTTCAGGACACGTTTCTGAATCTGTTGACCACAGAGTTGCAAAACCAGGATCCGACGGCTCCAGTTGATCCCACGGCGATGGTTGGACAATTGGTGTCGCTGAATCAGTTGGATCAACTCATCTCGATCAATCAAACGCTATCGAGCATGACGCCGGCGAGCAGCGCGGTTTCTGGAACGGGGAGCGCTCAGTCTGCCGACCCGTTGAGTTGGGCGACTGCCAATGCGACGTCGAGCAACTCGGCGACGAACCCCGGTGCGGCGACGGCGGCGGCACTCAACCAGATGCAATCCACCAATACCAGTGCTACGAACGCGGCTTCGATCATGAACTTGTACGGCAGCGTATCGGCCGCACCCCAATTTTGAATTTCACACTTTCAGGAGGTAGATAGATGGCATCCTTTTCCGTTCCACTGTCCGGCCTGCAGGCCAGCTCTTCCGCGCTGCAAGTCATTGGCAATAATTTGGCGAACCTTAATACAGATGGCTTCAAAGACCAGACGCTCAGCTTTGGCGATATCTTCTCGCAGATGCAAGGGACGTCGGGTAATGGTGATCCGATCCAGATCGGATCGGGCGTTCAGATCGTGGGTACTTCCTCGAACCTTACCAACGGGGCAGTCGATCCGACCGGCACTTCGTCCAATATGGCGCTGCAGGGAAACGGCTATTTCGTGGTGAGCAAGAACGGCGAAACCAGCTATACGCGGAACGGAGACTTCTCGGTCAATCCGTCCGGCCAACTCACTACCTCCGGCGGAGAGTTGGTGATGGGGTTCCCGGCCGTGAACGGAACGGTCTCTACAAGCGGTGTCCTGGCGCCTATCACGGTGAATTCCAATGGAACGGTGCCTGCCGCAGCCACATCGAGCTTCGCAGTGGATGCGAATCTTGACTCTGCCTCGACAGTGGGGACTACGTTCAACACGCCGGTGACGATCTACGACTCGCTCGGCACATCGCAGACGTTGAACGTCCAATACACCAACACGGGCACCAATGCGTGGAGCTACAGCGTCACGCTGCCCGGCTCTGCCACGGGCTCTGCTGCAGCGACCACTACTCTTGCCGGCGGCACGCTGACGTTCAATTCATCCGGGCAATTGACGTCTCCCACGGGAGCGGTGCCGGCGATCAACGTCACGGGCTTAGCCGATGGGGCTGCAAATATGAGTCTTACCTGGAACCTGAACGGCTCTTCGGGCAATCCGACCATCACACAGCAAAACACGCCGAGCGCGCTGAACACCACGCCGACCCAGAACGGCTTTGGTGCTGGGTCACTGCAGAGCTATTCGGTGCTCTCCGATGGGGTCGTGGAAGGTGCGTACAGCAATGGTCAAACACTGGCGCTCGGGCAGGTTGCGGTGGCCAACTTCACCAACCCGCAGGGGCTCGTGCAGACGGGAGATGGCAACGAACAGGCAACGAGTGGTTCGGGTGCCGCAGTTATCGGCGAGGCTGGAGTGGGCGGAAACGGCTCGATCACCGGAGGGTCAGTGGAAGGATCCAACGTAAGCCTCTCCACCGAGTTCGCCAACATGATCGTGGCGCAACAGAGCTATGACGCGAATGCCAAGGTTCTGACCACGCTGGATCAGGTGGACCAGTCGACGATCCAGATGGTGTCGTAGCGAGGCGAAGTGATTAGGGATTGATGAGAGTCTCCCGCCAGAAGGAAGCATTGACCTGGCGGGAGGCGCTCGCCTGGGCGCGTTTCTCACGATCTTCTCATTGTTGCTGGCCCACCCTAAACGTTGGGATACCCATCCAACGCGCTGAATAAATAGAGTTTAGGAGCGGTAGATGATCCCGCTCTCGGTGAATTCTCGTGTGCTCAACTCCGGCCCCCCGATTGCTTTAGTAAGGGTGCTGCTTCTTATTTCCTTCACCACCTTCCCTCACGTCAAGAGATCGATGTGGACGGTGAGATGGAGGCAATGAGGGCATGTGAGGACTCGATGAGTACATTCGCGCAAAATCCGGATCCAAACCCCGTTGAGTTGGCGCAACCAGACGCGCGGGTGAACGAGACGGATCGTCTCGACCGGATGCCCTGGTTACCTTGCACGCTCAGCGTCGACTTGCCCCTGGTGCAGTTCACGATCGGGGACCTTCTCAGGCTCACGGAGGGTTCCATTGTCGAGACGGCTTGCCACCAGACCAGCGATGTTCCCCTGCGTGTAAACCACCTCTTAATCGGCTGGACAGAGTTTGAAGTCATAGGCGATCGGCTCGCCGTGCGGATCACGGACCAGGCATGAGCGTCCAGAATTCCAAAACGCGCAAGGTCACGTCGAGGTCGCGAAAGCGGCGCAGCGCCCGTGCACCCGAGGTGGCACTCGAAGGGAACACGTTTCAAGCGTCCCTGGCCGCCTGTGCGCAGGCTGAGGTATCCGCGGGAGCGGCGATGGAAGCCCTCTCGACCGCGCGCCAAGTGAAGTGGATACGCTGGCAGGCCATCTGTTCAGACGCTCTCACACGCGCATGGTCGTTTCTGCATGCTAGGTACAAAAGCTCGACGACGAAACGGCTGCATGTATCGGAGACGATTTCGCTGGGAGAGAAACGGTTTGTGGCGATCGTGAATGTCGAGGGGCGAGAGTTCCTGATTGGCGGGGGCATGTCTGGGATGTCGTTGCTGGCTCAACTGGGAGCAGCGCCCAGGAGTTCGTGTGATCTTGGGCAGAGCATCGGCGACAGCGGGGTGATCCTTTGAGTCGCTTCAGAATATTGCCGCGCATTTTGCTGCTCGCGGGTGGCCTGGTAGCGGCCGCCACTCCGATGTATGGACTGGGCCGCGCGATGGCTGTTGAGGTGGAACCCGTCCAGGCAGATGTTCAGCAGATACAGCCGATTGCAATGCCCGCGTTTCCGACAAGGGACATCTCGCCGTCTGCGCCAGCGGAGAGTCGCGGACCTTCGGCTTCGCTGAACCCTGCGGACATGGCCGGCGCGACTCAAATTCCGGCGAACCTGGGAAGGACCGTGCCGTGGTCCATCGTCGTGATGCTCACAGTGCTGACGCTGGTCCCCTCCATCCTGATCTGCATGACGCCGTTTGCGCGGTTGTTGATTGTCTTTCACTTCCTGCGGCAGGCGCTGGGACTTCAAACCACGCCGTCGAACCAGACATTGATTGGCCTGTCCGTCATTCTTACCTTCTTTCTCATGCAGCCGGTTGCGTCCCAGATCTATCAGGAGGCTGCCGTTCCGATGCAGGCTGGTGAGATCACTCCCATCGAAGCCCTGGAGCGCGCAGAGGTGCCGATGCACAAGTTCATGGGGCACTACGTTCGCGAAAAAGACGTGGCGTTGTTTGTGGGCTTAGCCAAGGAACCGCGTCCTGCTTCAGTGGATGACATCTCGATGCGCGTGCTGCTGCCTGCTTACATCCTGTCGGAGCTCAAAGCGGGCTTCGAAATTGGGACGGTATTGTTTCTTCCATTCCTGATCGTGGACATGGTGGTGGCTTCGATTACGACCTCCGTTGGCATGTTGCAATTACCGCCCGTGGTGATCTCAACGCCGCTAAAACTGTTGCTCTTTTTGATGGTGGATGGGTGGCACCTGTTGATCGGGTCACTCATGAGGAGCTTTGGCTGACGCTATGGACGTTGATCAGGCTGTGTTGCTAGGTCGAATGATGCTCCAGGAGGTACTCATCCTGGTGGGGCCAATTCTGTTGGTCGCCATCGTCGTTAGCCTGGTGGTCAACGTTCTTCAAGTGCTCACTTCGTTGCAGGACAGCACGGTTTCGACGGTGTCGCGACTGCTGGTTACGGGAGCCGCGTTGTTCTTCATGATGCCGTGGATGTGGCGCAATCTTTCCCAGTACACCTTGGCCCTGTTCTCCGATTTCACGAGGTATCTGCAATGATCCAGATTCCTCTACCTGCCATCATCACTGGTCTGTTGACGATCGCCGTGCGGCTGTCGGGCCTGATGCTCTTCGCTCCGTTTTTTGGCAGCAGTGTGATTCCGCCTCGCGTCAAGGCCGGCCTGGTGATTGCGCTGACGCTCCTTCTATTTCCAACCGTGGGACAGAACATCGGGACGTATGCCCTGATCGACTGGCCGATTGTGGTCTTCCGGGAGTTCCTGATTGGTGCGGGCATGGGGATCGCGACCAATCTTGTCTTTGATGCCACGCAGCTTGCCGGGCAAATTGTCGGGATGCAAATGGGATATTCGCTGGTCAACCTGCTCGATCCTCAAAGCCAGGTCGATACCACCGTTGTCGCGGTCTTCTACCAGTCGATTGTCATGCTGATCTTTCTGCGGATGGATGTGCACTATTGGCTTCTGCGGGCGATCGGGGACAGCTTCCTGTACGTGCCACCGAGTGCAGGGCATCTGAGCGGTCTCTTTACCCTGGCCGTTGTGAATACGTGTGGCCGCGTGTTTGGTCTGGGCGTTCAGATTGCGGCGCCCGTGCTGGCCGCCACGCTGGTCGCCGACATCCTTCTCGGTTTGCTGGGTAAGGCGTCTGCCCAGTTGCCGCTGATGCTGCTTGGGCCCGCGGTCAAGACTCTGCTCGGACTTCTCATCTTGATGGCGACACTCAAGTATTGGCCTGACCTTTTTCACAAACTCTTTGAGAACACATTCGCGAACGGCATACACATTCTCCACCTGGCGCGATGACACATCATGGCTGATTCCAGCAAGACAGAACAAGCGACACCTCATCACCGGCTCAAGGCACGGGAGAAGGGACAGGTCACGCGTTCGCGCGAACTGACCGGGGCGCTGTCGATGTTCGCTGTTGCAGGGGTGATGATGATCGTCGCCCGCGATGGGGTAGCGCAGTGGACAGACTTCTTCAGGCGAACACTCAACTCCGCGATCACTGATCCGATTGAACCGAACGGGCCGTTGCTGTTCTGGACGAGCATCGAAGCAATGCGTTGGATCTATCCCTTTCAGATCGCGGCGCTGGTAGTTGCACTCGGAGTTGGTCTGGCGCAGGGAGGCTTCCTGTTCGCGCCGGAGGCGCTGTCGTTGAAGTTTGAGCGCCTGAGTCCGGCAACGCGCTTCGGCCAGATATTTTCCCTCACTTCCGTCAGTAGCGTTCTCAAGTCGCTGCTACCCTTCGCCGCCATCGCATGGGTTGGCTATGCATGCATTCAGAGTCACTGGCTCGAGATCATCGCGAGCTCGTATGTCGACGCGCGCGCATTTGCTCGCATTGTGGGCGATCTGATTCTGGAGATTTGCTGGAAGTCGGGCCTCGTACTCCTGGTGTGGTCGGCTGTCGATTATCTGCTGTTGTGGCAGAAGAGTGAAGGCGATATGAAGATGAGCAAGCAGGAGATTCGCGAGGAGATGAAGGAGTCCGAAGGCAATCCTGCGAACAAGGCGAGAATCCGAAAACTGCAGCGGCAGATGCGGCGCAAACAAATGATCAAGGCCGCTGAGACGGCGACTGTTGTGATCACGAACCCGACACACTATGCGGTCGCGCTGCGGTACGAGTTGAATATGGCGGCGCCGCTGGTGGTTGCCAAGGGGCTCGATCTGCTGGCGTTGAAGATCAGGGCGATCGCCCAGGATCGCGGCATTCCGGTGATGGAGAATCGGCCGCTGGCGCAGGCACTGTACAAGGGCGTGGAGGTGGGCGATGTGATCCCATCGGCGCTCTATCACGCGGTAGCGGAGATCCTCGTCCTGGTCTACAAGGCGCAGGAAGAAGTGAAGCGTCGCGACGCACAACGCAGGGCCGCGGCGAATGCAGCGGGAGAGGGAAGACGCAGTGAATAAGAAGACTGGGTTGCTGCAGAAGTTGCGAGGGTCGTCAGAGTGGTTCATTCCCACGGGGGCCGTCGCACTGGTGTTTGTGATGCTGGTGCCTTTGCCGAGCTTCATTCTCGACTTGCTGCTGACGTTCAGCATTATGGTCTCGGTGCTGGTGCTGTTGACAGCGATTCAGATCTTGCGGCCGGTGCAGTTCTCCGTGTTTCCAAGCCTCATCCTGCTATTGACGTTGATGAGACTATCCCTGGATCTGGCGGCCACGCGGCGAATCCTGCTGCACGGCAACGAGGGATCGTCCGCGGCGGGACAGGTGATTGAGGCCTTTGGGCAGTTTGTGGTGGGCGGCAATTACATTGTCGGGTTTGTGATCTTTCTGGCGCTGATTGCGATTCAATACCTGGTGGTGAGTCACGGTGCTGTCCGCACCGCCGAGGTCACGGCACGCTTCACGCTTGACGCCATGCCGGGCAAGCAGATGGCGATCGACTCGGACCTCAATACCGGGCTTATCACTGCGGATCAAGCTCGTACGCGGCGGGAACAGGTAGCGCGCGAAGCAGAGTTCTGTGGATCGATGGATGGTGCGGCGCGGTTCAGTCAAAGAGACTCGCTGGCTACGATTCTGGTCCTTACGATCAATATCGTCGCGGGCTTCTTGATTGGTGTCTTCCAACAGGGCATCCCTTTTCAACAGGCGCTCAAGACCTACACGATTCTCACCGTAGGCAATGGCCTGGTCTCGATCATCCCGTCCCTATTGGTATCGGTGGCGGGTGGCATTGTTGTAACGCGGGCCGGCTCTGATCTTTCGCTCGGTGAAGATATTGGCAAGCAGATGTTCAAGACCTCGCGGCCGTTGTGGATCGTGAGCGGAGTTCTGCTGGGACTCGCCTTGATTCCGGGCATGCCGAAGATTTCGTTTCTGGCGCTGGGCGGGGTCACGATGTTCGCCGCGTGGAAGATGAAGCCTGCCATCGAGACCGAGCCGCTTCCTGGGTCGAAGGCCGCTTTGGCAAAGGCCGGAGTGGGAGCCGCGATCGTGGATCCCATGGATGCCATTCTGAAGCTCGACGACCTGATGCTGGAGGTCGGCATCGGACTGGTGCCACTGGTCGACGCCAAGCAAGGGGGTCAGCTGCTCGCACGCGTGAAGTCTTTACGCAAGAATCTCGCCCAGCAACTGGGATTCCTGGTGCCGTCGATTCACATCACTGACAATCTCTCCCTCAAGGACAAGGAGTATGTGATCTATCTTCGCGGCGTGGAAATTGCGCGCTGGGAGATGCGGCGCGATCGGCTGCTGGCGGTGAACTCCAATCCGAAGCCCGGAGATATTCAAGGGCAGGAGACGAGGGAACCTGCGTTCGATTCGCCGGCCAAGTGGATCTCGCCAGACCTGCAGGCACAGGCCATCGCTGCGGGATATGCGGTGGTGGACCACACGTCGGTGCTTGCGGCGCATCTCTCCGAAGTGATCAAGCAGAACGCGCAGGATTTGTTGTCGCGGCATGAGACCAAGCGGTTAGTGGATCGGCTGGCAGACTCGCACCCGAAATTGGTCGAAGAGTTGATGCCAAAGCTGATGAGCCTCGGAGAGATTCAGAAAGTGTTGCAGCAGCTGCTACGCGAACAGGTCTCCATACGCGACCTGGGAACGATTCTCGAAGCGCTGGTGGAAGCTGCGGCCGTGAACAAGAGTCCGATCGCGCTGGTCGAAGCTGCCAGGCATTCGCTCGGTCGGGCGCTGATCCGGCCGCTGCTCGATGAGAACGGTCAACTGAAAGTGGTCACGCTGGATCGATCGATCGAGGAAGAGTGTGCTCGGACCACGTCGCAACAGCCGCAGTTGATGGCCGGAGGAGCGATGCAGCTTTCAGTAGCAAGCAGGGTAACGGCCGGGTTGCGCGCGATGCTTGGAGACCAGGTAGCCATGGCGCCTCCGGTGCTGCTTTGCTCGTCTCCGGGGCGGTTCTATCTTAAGCGGCTGCTCGAGCCATTTATTCCGAAAATTGTGGTGATCTCTCCGTCTGAGATTCCGCCGATGACGCAGGTGCAATCCCTTGGATCGGTTCGTTAAAGAAATTCGAAAATGTGACGTTGATAAAGGCAGGCAGGTGAAGACATGATCCCAGCAGAAGTGGCGTACAGAACGAACGCAGTGGACGTGGACGACCGCAACACGCTTGTGATGCAGGAGCTTTCGCAGGTGTATTACATCGCTTCCAGGATTCGTGAGCGGCTGCCGCAGCACGTGGAGCTCGAAGACCTGGTGAACGCGGGGGTGATTGGTCTGCTTGAGGCCAGCCGCAGCTATGACAGCAGCAAGAATCCCAACTTCAGCGGCTTCGCAAAGTTCAGGATTCGCGGCGCGATTATGGACAGCCTGCGCGAGTCGGACTGGGGTTCGCGATCCATCCGCCGACGCGGGCGCGAGGTCACTGAAGCGACAGCGCGGCTCGAGGGAAGGCTGGGCCGGCATCCGGTGGAGTCCGAGATTGCAGCGGAGATGGATCTGGAGATCGACCACCTGCGTAAGATCTTGGCGCAAATTGATGGACTTCACCTGGTCGGGCAACAAACCATGGTCTCCAATGACAGCGGAGAGTTGATGGATCTCATCGAATCCGCACCAGATCTGGACGATCCCGATCCGTTCGATCTCTGTCTTCAGGGCGAATTGAAGGCGCATCTCGCTGAAGCGATTTCGAAGCTCAGCGAACGCGAGCAGTTGATTCTCTCTCTGTACTATCGCGAAGAGCTGACGATGAAGGAGATCTCCGAGGTGGTGGGTGTGGCGCTGTCTCGCATCTCCCAGATCCGCCAGGCGTCAATGAAAAAGCTTAGAGTGTCGCTCGCTCACCTGCGCGAACGTCCAGTTACCGCGAACACGCATGCAGACCCATTCCATGAAGGCCCTTGCTTAAGGAGAAGCCAAAAAACTGATGAAGATCCCTTCCCAAACCGCTACCAAGAAGACGTCCGACAAACCGCGAACCATCCACGCGTGTAATTTTCGATCGGCAGGAAGGCTGTCGAATGAGAACGCGCGTTCCTTGACGGCGATTCATGAGACGTTTGCACGTCAGCTTGCGAGCGCCCTGGACGTTTACCTGGGGACGGCCGCGGACGTGAAGCTGCAGGCGCTCGACCAGTTGCCGCTGAAGGACCACGTTCTTGCGATTCCTCCGCTGAGCTATATCGTGCCGTTTTCCTTTACCACGATGCCGGGGGCGGTGATCGTGGAATGCGATATAGGCCTGGCGTTCCCGATCATTGAGGTACTGCTGGGAGGGACCGGCACGTCTGAGAACATCCCTCGCGAGCTTTCCGAGATCGAGGAAGAGATCATGCAGGATGTGACTTCGCTGATTGCACGGCAAGCCGAGCTCGCATGGCATATGCCGAATATGACGATGGTGACAAACCATCGCATCAAGGCATCGCTTCTCCACCAATATTGCCCGGCCAATGAGAAGGTTACGTTGGTTCAGTTTCAGGTAGAAATCGCCGGCAAAAATGGTTCCTTCCAGTTGGTCTTTCCTACCTCATTTCTGAACGCTCTCCTCAAGCAAATCAAGCTGGAGCAGCCACAACACAAGGGAGGGTTGCGTTATTTCCCGGTTCGCAGTATCCGCGAGCGAGTGCTGGACTGCGATGTGGGGATTGAGGCCGGCCTGCCTCGCATGAAAGTCGCGGTGCGGGATCTCGTCGCGTTGCAACCCGGGTGTCTCTTGAAGCTGCGAACGCCCGTCCGCACTCCCGGCATGCTGACGGTTGGAGGGCTGGACATCTTTGAAGCCACGCCGGTCAGAAACGGTTCAAAAAAAGCGGCCCAGGTTGGCTGCCGTACGCGACTCACAGAGTCAGGAATGGAGTAATCAATGAACGATCCAAATCAACTTCAGGCTGCACGAAAGTTCGCCAATGCCTTCGCGGAATCCTTTGCAGAATCGCTCACGCTGAAACTCGGCACACCGTGGGTGTTGAAGACGCTGGAGGATGCGGACCCTGCAAAGCCGACGGAACCGATGGTTCACTTTCGCTTGTCCGCCACTGGAGGATTGCAGGGTGAGTGCTTTGTGGCGTTCGAAGAGGCGCAGGCCATTAAGTTTGGCTCTACGCTGCCGGACCAGCCGGGCTCTGCCTTGGGCGATGCGCAAGATGAAGCGCTGACCGAGATCATCGTTTCCGCGATGAAGGGAGTCAGCGCCTCTCTCTCTGATCAGTTCGGCGCCGTGACCTTCAAGGTAGATCGGGTAGAGGATGTTCGTTTGGAGGAGATGTTGGCTGTTCCTCTGGAGGTTTCGAGCGAGGAAAAGGCGGAAACTCCCGTTCTTTTGTATTTCAACGAGGAGTTGTTAGCGTCGCTCTCCTCGTCAAATGAGGGAAGGCCATCTGCGAAGGCGAAAAAGTCAACGATCGATCCATCCAACCTGCAGCTCGTGATGGACGTTGAACTCAATGTGTCGTTGCGATTTGGCCAGTGTCAGCTGCCCCTTCGGGACGTCCTGGACCTGACGAGCGGATCTGTGATTGAACTGGATCGCGATGTCGATGACCCTGTCGAATTGCTGTTGGACGGAAAGGTGATTGCACGGGGAGAGGCAGTCATTGTTGACGGAAACTATGGCCTCCGGGTCACGGAGATCCCAGAGCCAATCGCATCCCACTTTGTAAGCTAACTCTTTGAAGGATGAGGTCCGATGAAATTGTCACTGGAGTCGATGTTTTCAGGTCTTGATCGCGGCTGGACGAATCTGCACTGGACGTGCGGACTTGGAGATTGTCATAACAAGCTGTTCATGCGAAGCGTGCCGCAGAGCTGCGTCGGAATTCGCATGGGCGAAACCTGGTACTGCAGCATGGATTGCTTTGTGAAGGCGACACGTAATGAACTTTCCGTGCTGACCGGCATACGAAGCATCGATATGCCGCACACTCCGAGAGTGTCTATCGGCAGTGTCATGCTCTCGAAGGGTTATTTGACCGATGAGGAGCTTCGTGGCGCAGTGGCCGAGAGCCGGCTGAACGGAGAAGCGCTGGAGGACGCGCTGGTTCGATTGGGCCTCGTGGATGAATGGCATCTGGCTTCGGCGAGGGCCATCCAGTGGGGATACCCGGTCCTGGGAAGAGACCGGATCAGCCAGTCGGTCGATACAGACCTGCCGCTTTCGTTGATCAAAATGTTTGCGGCGACGCCTCTGCATTATTCCAAGAGTGCGAAAAGGATCCTGATGGGATTCGTCTATCGAGTCGAGCACAGCCTCCTCCAATCGCTCGAGCAGGTAACCGGCTGCCGGACAGAGCCGTGCTTCATCACGCCGACCGAGCTGCATTACCAGATGGAACGCCTGGAGGCTGCACGGGAGAGCAAAGAAGTTGTTCTTGACGACTCGATGACAGCCGCGGAGATGGCAAACGTCGTGGGTGGGCTGGCGTTGGAGATCACGGCTCGGGATGCCAGCCTGTCGAGATGCCGGGATCATGTTTGGATGAGGTTGTCAGGAAAGCGGCGGATGATCGATGTTCTATTTCGCGGCAGGCGTCCAGGTGTTGCTCGTAAATGCGACACTTTCGTGGCTTCAGGAGAAGGTATGCGAGCAGCAGGTTGAAATGATTCGGTGAAGTTGCCGATCACTGGGCAGGAGAACGACCCAGTGACCAGGATGAGCAACTCTTCCGACCAAGCCGACCGAAATTCAGTTCTGCGGATTCAACCCAGCCGTCTTTGCGCGTCCCGTCAACGATTCGATGTGGCCGTGATGAAGGAGACGCTGCTGCTGATGGAGCTTGAGACGCAGGGGTTCTGTGTCGATTTAAGAGCCCTGTCGAAGCTGGTTTTGAGCGACCTTGGAGCGACGCTGCAGGTTTTGCGGCTGGCTGGGCGCGAGCATGGGAATGCCGAGGGGCGGCCTGTCCGAGTAGAAGATTGCATAGCAGATTTGGGAGTTCAGGCTTGCATGGATGCGATGTCGGCGCATCTTATGCCGCGCGACCAACGCTCGGCGGCCGTAACAGAGTTATGGCGTCATTCCAGGGAGATTGCGCGCCATTCTCAGCTTCTGGCCGAACAGACGGTGGATGTTGATCCCGATCAGGCATATCTCGTCGGCCTGTGTCACTCGATTGGATCACTGCCAAGAGTTTTGGGTTTGGATGGCAAGACGTGCCAGGAGTTTGACGGTGTGCGAATGGGACTTGAGCTGGCAACGGAATGGTCGCTGCCGGGCTGCGTCGTCGGCTATTTCTCTGACCTGGAGAGGTGCGGAGGAAGATCTGCATGGCTGGAGATCGTGCAGGCAGCGCATCGGTGCGCCGGTGAGTCGACTGGCGAATGCGCTTCCACGCGTGATTTCCATCCTCAGCTGCTTTGGGCCGTTTAGGAAATCCGCATCGAGCAAGGCGACGCTCCGATTACTTTTGCATGAGAGAGGAACGTTCGAATTATCGAGAGACGAATTCGATCGCAACGATTCTCATCGAACTCTCATGCATTCTTATGAATTTGCACTGATTTGGCCGCTATCCAGGCAAAGATTGCCCACCACGATGGCACGCGGAGTGCACTGTTCTATGCCGAGAGGCATCTATGGACAGCGGATACTACGCTCTGAGCACAGCATTGATCGCTCGCACGCAGGCTTTGGATACGATTGCGAACAACCTGGCGAACTCCAGCACGACGGGTTTTCTGGCGGAGCGGAACGTGTTCAGCTCCGTTCTAACGGCAAGCGGGAACGCGGCGAACTCGTCGTTGAACCTGGCAATCAATAACTATGGGGTCCTGGGTGAGACCACGCTGGATACAAGCCAGGGGGCGTTGCAGAAGACTGGTAACGATCTGGATCTGGCACTCCAGGGATCAGCGTTTTTTGTAATTCAGACCAAGAATGGCCCGGAATATACCCGTAACGGGGCGTTCCAGGTCTCGAGCAAAGGGCAACTGGTCACGGCGGCAGGCGATCCTGTCGTCGGGGCAAAGGGAGCTATCACCATGCTGCCCGGTCCTGTTTCGATCAGCGCGGACGGGACCATCTCATCCAATGGAGCGGTGACGGGCAAGTTGCAGTTGGTGGAGTTTCCCGCCGGCACCGCCCTGAAGAGTGCAGGCGGAACGTATTACACCGCTCCTGCGAACAGCGCTGTGACGGCGACCGATTCGACGGTGCAGCAGGGCGTACTTGAAAGTTCAAACGTAAATCCCGTCTCCGGCATGGTGGAGCTCATCTCTGCTCAGCGATCCGACGAGATGATGCAGCGTGCGCTATCCATGTTCAATTCTGAAATCGATAAAACCGCAACCCAGGACCTTCCCAAGATTGGTTAAAGGAGTTACTTCATGTTTCATGCACTGTATACCGCGGCTACCGGAATGACGGCCCAGGAGATCAACCTCGATAACATCGCCAACAACCTGGCCAACTCCAGCACCACTGGATTTCAGGCGCGCCGCGTGCAATTTTCCGATCTGCTTTATCAAAACGTGGTGATGCCGGGAGCAGCTGCGACGCAGCAGACGACGGTCGCCGCCGGTTTGCAGATTGGCCTTGGCACCCTGCCAGGGAACACAGAGATCACGCAGACACAGGGCGACCTGAGCAGCACCGGCAATCCGCTGGACTTCGCGATTCAAGGTGCGGGGTTCTTCCAGATTCTTCTCCCGAACAACGAGATCGGCTATACCCGCGCCGGGTCATTTCAGACGGACGCGCAGGGGAACCTCGTGACGGCGAATGGGAACGCTCTACAGCCGGTGATTGCTATCCCACCCAATGCGACCAACATCACTGTCGGAAGCGACGGCACTGTCAGCGTGACGTTGCCCGGGCAGACCCAGGCTGCACAGGTGGGAGTGATTCAGCTGGCAAGTTTTTCAAATCCCGGGGGATTGAATAGTGTTGGCAATAACATCTACCTGCCGACCACCGCATCGGGTGAGGCCGTTGTTGGCACGCCAGGAGGATCCTCTGGCCTGGGCAGCATTCAGCAGGGAATGCTTGAACAATCCAATGTGAGCATCGTCGATGAGTTCGTGAACATGATCCTGGCGCAACGTTCTTACGAGTCGAACTCACGTGTCGTCAAGGCAGCCGATGAGATGCTGCAGCAGTTGAACCAGTTAGCGCAGTAATACGAGGACGAGATGACGCATTGTCGCTTGATAGGTATCGCGGTGTTGTTTGCAGCATTGGGCATCCCGGCGAGTGCTGCGTCCGGCCGCGAGATGATCACGGCCGGACAGGTTGCCGTGGCCATCGGGGATGCGGGTCTGCCCGTGTCGGCATCCCAGATTACCCTGCTAACCGATGTCGTTGCGAAGACGAGCGCACCTGTTCTGAGGGTCCTGTCCGTAGGAGCGTGGGAGGGAAATCTCTCCGTCGTGCGTTTGGCTTGCGCAATCAGCGAGGAATGCCTGCCGTTTGTTGTAACCGTGCGCCGGCATCAGAACGATCGTTCAAAATCAGCAATCATTGCTTCGAATCCTCAACCTGCTGAGCATCCGTCGGTCGAAACGTCCAGAAGCAAAATTGTTGTACGTACAGGGTCGCCGGCAATTCTGCTGCTGGAAGGCGGACACGTCCACATTCAACTCGCGGTGATCTGTCTTGAAAATGGCATCGTGGGGCAGACGATTCGCGTGGAGGGCAGGGAGCGGGGCCATACCTATCTGGCTGAAGTATGCAGCGACGGATTGTTGAGGGGAACCCTGTGAAAAAAAGATCTACGCAGACGAGAACCTGGCACGGCCTATTGATTGGGGTGCTCCTTGTCCTTGGAAGTACGCAGTTTGCCAGGCCGCAAAAGGCGAAGACGCCGAAGAATAACCCGCAGCAGTTAAGGACCGACTACATCACTCGACTGCAGCAACTTGACGGTCATACCGTAACTGAAACGACCGTTGGGAGTCTTTGGTCGCAGAGCAACACGTTGGGGGATCTCTCCACCGACTATAAAGCGCACAAGGTGAACGACACGATTGTCATCGTGGTCGCGGTCCAGACGACGGCGGCGCAGACCGGAAATTCAAGCTATCAGCGAACCTTCCAAACCAGTTCGGCCATCACCGGATTACCGGGAAGCATCAACACGAGCCCATTCAATCCTCTGTTCAATGCGAATTCGTCGACCGCGCTTAAGGGCGCAGGCGCGACCGGTTCCAATACGACCTTTCAGACGACTCTGACTGGCCAGGTGATTGAGGTGCTGCCGAGCGGAAATCTGGTGGTGGAGGCACAGCGCAAGATCTTCATGAACAACCAGCACGAAGACGTCACGGTGCGGGGCCTGGTGCGCCCCGGAGATATCGGTCCAAACGATGTCGTCTTGTCGACACAGTTGAGCAACCTCGAGATTGAGATGAAGGGCAAGGGGATTATCGCGGACAGCACGCGTCCGCTCAACCCCATCACGAAAGCGATCCTATGGCTGGTTGGGTTTTGAGATCCATGATGTTTGAATCCACAAATCGGATGTCGTGGCTCGGCCTGGCAATCATCTCCACGCTGGTTGTATTTCCCTCCTGGGTGAGAGCAGCGGTGCCCAATCGGCAAGTGCTGGTGCGCGACATTACCACGATTGCTGGAGTCAGAGACAACCCGCTGGTTGGGTATGGTCTCGTCGTGGGCTTACGCGGTACCGGAGATTCCCAGCAGACCATCTTCACAGTGCAGACGCTGGCCAATGCCATGCAAAAGATGGGCGTACTCATTCCTCCCAGTACCTCCGTCGTAAAAAATGTTGCCGCTGTGTTTATCACAGCTACCCTTCCGCCCTTTTCGCGTCCTGGAGAGAAGCTAGACATTACGGTGGGTTCGATTGGCGATGCCCACAGCCTTGAGGGAGGCGTGCTTTTGATGAGCGCTCTGCACGGCCCCGACGGCAAAGTCTATGCAGAAGCGCAGGGGTCGTTGATCATGGGTGGATACTTTGCCGGTGTCGGATCAAACGGCAAGCAGGTAAACCCCACCAATGTGGGCTTGATTCCCGGCGGTGGCATCGTGGAACGGGACACGGCGGTGGATCTGAGCGGCTTCAAGACGGTTTCGCTGTTATTGCGCAATCCTGATTTCAATACCGCTACAGAGATTGCGAATGCCGTAAATGCTTCGTTTCATAAACCGGTGGCGTCTGCTCTAGATAGTAGCCGGGTAGATATCAACGTGGCGGACGCTTCGGAACAGTCAGTACCTTTGCTGATCGCGCGCGTGCAGTACCTCGTTATCAGTGTTCACACGCCGGCCAAGATCCTTATTAATGAGCGGACAGGCACGATCGTAATGGGTGGCGACGTAAAACTCTCACCGGTCTCGGTTATCCATGGCAATCTTTCGATCGAGGTGGTTACGTCGTATACGCCGATCCAGCCCATTGGGGGAGGGTTCGGACCTCCGGCCCTGGTGCCGCAGACCACCGTGAACGTAAGCGACGGTCCGGCACAGTCGATGAAGCTGGAAGAGGGCGCGAACGTTGACGAGCTGGTCAATGGACTGCACTCGATCGGTCTCTCGGCCCATGATGTCGTTTCGATCCTTCAGGCCATCAAGGCTGAGGGCGGGTTACAAGCGGAATTGGAGGTGCAGTAGATGGGAACGAGTTCAAGCGTTGGTTCACTGGCAGCGACGACGAACCTCCTGCAGTTGCAGGAGGCCCGAGTGGTACAAAAGGGAGCCACCCCCAAGAAGCTGACCGATGACGCCAAGATCGATAAAAGCGCCCAACAGTTTGAAGCCATTCTCGTAGGAACCTGGCTGAATGAGGCGCAGCAGTCGTTTGCGAGCGTGCCGGGTGGGGATACGGACCGGGACGCGGGCGGCGACCAGATGATGAGTCTAGGTGTTCAAAGCCTTTCTACGTCGATGGCGGCTTCAGGTGGTCTGGGCATCGGAAAGATGATTGCCAAGGCGATGCATGCGGCCGCGGACCGGGAAAAAGCGGGTGTTGCCGCGCCTGGAGCACCGGCGGGTCCTTCGGGAACAGAAGTCGCCGCAAGAAAGAAATAGGCGCTCACTAAACTTATCGGGAGATTTGCCGATAGTACTAGCGACCGGTCTAGGAGGTGTTATGAGGATTGATCTATCTAACTCGGTAGCCAGTCAGCTTTCAAGTGAGCTGAGCTCGCAGCAGGTGAGTACACAGGCGGCCGCACAGTCGTCCGCAAAGTCTCAAGGAATCTCAGAAGATGATCGAACGACGCTCACCTCGGACACAACTTCGCTGACTTCGCTCGTGAGCGCAGCTCTCAGCTCGCCTGAGGTACGACAGGGGAGGGTCGATAACCTTCGCCAGGCGATCAGTAATGGCGAGTACCAGGTCGATCCGTCAAGCGTGGCGGCAGCGATGGTCGGTGAATCCTCCTAGCCGAGGGCGGCGGCCTAAGTTCAGGGTGCGCGGTGCATGGAGAGTGCGAAGCATGACGGACACGGTTGCAACAGATCGAGACCAGCGGACCAACGATTATCTAGAGACGGCGCATTCTCTCGTTCACGAACTGGAGCGAGCTATGCTGGCGATTTCCTGTAACGGGCTTTCAGATCTCGAGGAGAGCCTTGCCGAACAGGAGGTTCTCACCGTCCGGCTCAGAAGCATTCGACGGCAGCTTTGGGTCTTCAACGATACTCAACCGGCGTGTTTGCGGCCAGCTCTCGATAGGGAGCTGCCGAGTGACCTGGTGACCGCTCATGCGGAACTGCAGGCAGTAAATCGGGTCTACGAGGCAGTGCTGGGGCATTCCAGTCACTCTGCCGCCCAAATGACATCGCTTTTGGGTTCAGTCAACGGAGATTTTCGGGAGGCTTCCGGCCCCAGGCAGAAATATCAGACCTGGTCCTGCCGGATGTAACGCCATGGGCGGACTCAATGCAACGCTGAATATCGGAGTACAGGCGCTGGACGCCGCCCAGGCCGCGCTGGACGCGACGAGCAATAACATCGCCAACGTCAATACTCCCGGATATACCGAGGAGGTCGCGCAACTGAGTGAAGAGCCCCTCAATGAGTCGGGCAATGTCATCACCGGCGGCGGGGTCACAATGGACGGCATCCAGAGCGTCCAGGACGAACTGCTCAACCTGCAGATTCAGCAGCAAACCTCTTCCCAGGGCAGCGCCAACACGGAATCTGCGAGTCTCCAACAGATTCAGACCTACTTCACCACAACGGGAACCGACATCGCCAGTGCACTGACCGCGTTCTCCAGCAGTCTGGCCGCTCTTTCTGCGAGTCCGACAAGTACAGCCACGCAACAAAGTGTTCTCGCATCGGGGCAGAATCTGGCGCAGGCCTTCAACACGACAGCGAATGGCTTATCCAGCGCACAATCGTCGGCCAATGGCCTGGTAACGACATCCGTAGCGCAGATCAATGCGCTTACCCAACAGATCGCGCAGTTGAACGGGCAGGTTGAGCAGTTAACAAATTCGGGGCAGAATGACAGCTCGGTGGAAGACCAACTGAACGCGTCCGTCCAGCAGCTATCCGGATTAACCGGCATCTCCGTCACGCAGAGCAACTCCGGGGATACCGTGATGACGGGGAACGGAACGCCGCTGGTGATGGGAAATCAGAGTTTTACGCTCCAGACCACAACGGGTAGTGACGGGTTCCAGCAGGTGCTCGATTCCAATGGGAGCAATATAACCTCAGCGTTAAATGGAGGCCAGCTCGGGGGAGCCATTCAGCTGCGTGACCAAACCATTCCAGGAATGCTCTCGCAGCTAAATTCGCTGGCCAGCCAGTTTTCCAGTAGCTTCAATTCTGCCCAGAAGCAAGGGCTGGACTCAAATGGCAACCAGGGCCAGAACTTCTTCACGGTTCCCACGAATTTGAATGAAGCAGCTTCGGGTATGACGGTGGCGATCAGCGACCCCTCGATGCTCGCCATCAATTCGGTGGGCAGCGGCAACAGCAGTAGCAATGTGGCGAATCTCTCCGCGGTGCTGACCCGGGCTCTTCCGTCAAACTCGATGAGCTCTGCAGGGGGCACCGCTTCTGTCCCGTTGGCAACAGGCACGGCATTGACAAGTGGCTCGATCACGTCGATCTCGGATGCGGCCACTGGGCAGACCTTCACGTTCACTGCCGGCACATCGTCAACGATTGCCAGTCTGCAGTCGGCTATCGCGTCCGCGGTGACGGCGGGAACGTTGAGCAACGGCACCGGTTTGTCGGTGAGCGCGGCCGGCCACATAGTCATTTCGACAACAACAGCGGGCGATACGCTGCAGGTATCGTCCAATGATGCGGTTCTCGGACAATTCAATTCGACATCAGGGAAGACGCCGGCAAACGCCTACGCCAGCCTTGTATTCGATGTCGGCAATGCGGCTTCGAACGCCAGTACGCAATATACTGCGCTCGGCAAAACCCTGCTTCAGCTAAGCGATCAGCAGAGCTCTGTATCGGGCGTAAACATTGATGATGAAACCGCGAATCTGATTCGCTTCCAAACGGCTTATCAGGCGGGTGCTCGTATCGTCAGCACTATTCAACAGCTTAATACCGTTACCCTGGATATGGGATCCACGCAGAGTTACTGATCGTTATGCAAATTAATCCAAGTGTTACTCCGGATATTCTCGCTGATCTGCAACAGAGCCAGTCAACGCTGAACACGGCGCTTCAACAAGTAGCCACGGGTCTGAGCGTGAGTGTTCCATCGGACAATCCGGCTGCGTCCGCTGCCATGGTGCAAAATACAATCGAGACCGGGAACGTCGATCAATACACCAAGAACATCAGCACGGTGTTGGCTTCGGTAGAGTCTGCAAGTTCTGTCCTCAGTAACGTAGTTACGGCGCTCACTCAAGCTGTGTCACTCGGGACGGAAGGCGCTAACGGCACCAACACGACATCTAATCTGCAGGCGATCGCTGCGCAGGTGCAGGGAGTGTTGTCGACCATCCTATCCCAGGCGAATACGTCGGTGGCAGGTGCATACCTGTTCGGAGGAACCGGAAGTTCAACCCCTTACACCGCGGACCCGGCCTCGCCGACAGGGTATACCTACAATGGCAACACCGACGAGACCTCGGTTGTTGTGGGCGACAGCCTGAGCGTTCAGGTCAATCTTCCTGGAAGCCAGATTTTTTCCGATCCGAGCAGTAACGTGCTGGGCGCGTTGAGTTCACTCGTCACTGCATTGCAAAGTGGGGATACGTCTGGTATCGAGACTGCGACGAACTCTCTAACTTCGGCGATTGCCTTCGTAGGAAAGCAGCAGGCCTTCTACGGGAATGCGGAAACCCAGTTGAACTCGCAAGATACATTTCTGCAGCAGGAAACCGTCACTCTGGCGTCGCAGGCGACGAACCTGGTGGGCATAAACTTAGCCACGGCTGCAGCCAACCTTACCCAGGCAGAGACCGATAACAGTGCGGCGCTGGCGGCAACAGCAAAGGTTCTTCCTAACACATTGCTTAGTTATTTGTCAGCTCCTAGCTAGCACCAGGATCGTTACCGCTTTACGCGCTCGTGCGAGAGGATTGCTGACCTCGCGAAGGATGCCGAGGTATGGGTTCGCGGACGTCACTGAAGCGGATTGATCGCATATCGGGAGTGAATGTTGTTCGGGGATCTGAGCTCGTCGGAGGAGCTGCGCCAGGGAGAGAACGCATCGCTGCGTGAGGAAAATGAAAGGTTGTACTGCAGATACAAGTTGATTGGCGCGAAGTTTGCGCTCATCGGACGCCGCGTGTCCGCGCGGCTCATCTCTTGCGAAGCCGCCACCTGTCTTGGCTGTTGCTGTGAGAGCAGGTCTTGCCAGACGCTAAAAGGGTGCCAGTAAGGAGAACGCGCCACCTTCGTAACCGTCAATCGCCACCTTATAGTGGCTCGAATAGCAAGGCTCCCGAAGGGTGCTTCGCGCCGCTGGAGGCATCTGACCCGGATCTCCGTACATATCCTTGAATACACCTCGATGTTCCATGGTGACGATTCTCGATGCAATGTTCATCACCTCACCAAGGGCGTCTTTCAGTGTTTCATCGAGCGTGGTCTCTTCTACTTTTTCTTTGATGATCTCCGGCGACAATCCAACTAAGGCACCTGCGAAGGAGCTAAGCAGCGACAGGTCTGCTTTGATGACTCGGTAACTATCCATCGGCTTGATCAGATACACGCAATAAATCTGTTTTCCATTGGCCGGCAGGGCATTTAGCTGCTCGGAGAAGGTCACACGGCGTCCAATCAGGTCTGAAAACAACGCGGCCATGGATGAAGAAGATGGTTCTGCCATGATTTAGCTCTCTCCCAGAATGGGTTCTAACGCAGCCTGAACATCGTCGACGCCGAATGGTTTGACAATGATGAAACTCGCGCCGCTACTGATCGCGAGCTCCTTGAATTTCTTGGATGCCTCGGAGGTGATAAATCCGAAGGGCGTCAGATTGTTCTCCTCGCGTAACTTCCTCAGAAAGTCGATTCCAGACATCTCGGGCATGTTCCAGTCAGACAGAATCAACCTCGGTTTCAGCGACTTTAGCTTTTCTAAAGCGTCCGCCCCGTTTTCCGCCTCGCAAACGGTGAGACTTCTATAGCCTGCTTGCCGAATGGCGCGATGGACAAGAAGCCTCATGGTTTTGCTGTCATCCACTAAGAGTAGATCCATGACAATTGTTCTCCTTCTCTATTCGTGTAAAGCACGGCGCGAATATTCGGCAGCGCACTGACCTAGGATCTATCGGCTCTTCACGTGAGCTTGTTTAGTGGCTAACGCTCTGATTTGCAAAATTTATGTAACCCACACGGAGTGCGCTCTACGCATTCGGAGTAAGCCTGCTCGCGGGCTAAAGCTGTTCGAGTATCTGCCGATAGATCAGTTATCCGGCTGACGAGGCTGCGATCACCTACGGAGAACTTCGCGTTGGCTTCAGGATCGCTGACGGACCCGCAGACCACGTAGGTTGAAAGGGATCATGGATAACATATGCGCGGAAGACCTCGAAACGATTCACGAGTTTCTAGTCGAAAGCGATGAAAACCTCTCGCGTCTCGATCAGGACCTCGTCGAGTTGGAGAAGCATCCGCACGATGCTCTCCTGCTGGGAAGCATCTTCCGCACGATTCACACCATCAAGGGGGCATGTGGCTTCCTCGCATTCTCGACGCTGGAAGGAATTACCCACCAGGCGGAAAACATTCTGAGCCAGTTGCGCGACGGCGAGAGAGAGCTCACCCCGACCATGGTGTCACTGATTCTGGAGACAGTGGACGCGACGCGAAAGGTACTCGCTTCGATAGAAAAGAGCGGGAAGGAAGGGCCCCTCCGTTTCGAGGATTTGATAGAGCGATTACGTGCCGAATCACAAACCCAAGCCATTGTGGAGCAGGAGCCTGTTCTAATCAAGGCCGCCACGGATTTGCATGTTGAATTTCTCACAGACGAACCGACCGAGATAGCCCGTGCCGTCGTCTCCGAAGATCGACGCTTTGAAGGACCAGATAGACGAAAACAAGGCAGGAGAGAAACAGACAGAGACGAGGACGAGCTAACACAGCATTCCGCAGCGGCGGACTCGAATATCCGAGTCGGCGTTGGGCTGCTGGATAAATTGATGGATCTTGTGGGTGAGTTGGTGCTTACCCGGAATCAGATATTGCAGTTCAATACTGAAAGGGAAGACCCAGCTCTCAATGCGACGTCGCAACGCCTGAACCTGATTACCACCGAGTTGCAAGAAGGCGTCATGAAGACGCGCATGCAGCCGATTGGAGTCGTGTGGAACAAGCTGCCTCGCGTTGTGCGCGATATGTCCATCTCAATGGGCAAGGAGATTCGCCTCGAAATGGATGGCGCCGAGACCGAGCTTGATCGCACGATCATTGAGGCCATCAAAGATCCCCTGATGCACCTGGTCCGTAACTCGTGCGATCACGGCGTCGAAACCCCCGAAGTCCGAAGGCGTGCGGGTAAGTCGCCCCAGGGACTACTGACCCTCCGCGCCTACCACGAAGGAGGTCAGGTCAACATCGAGGTCGGTGACGATGGGGCTGGGATTGATGTCGCTCGGATTAAACAGAAGGCTATTGAGAAAGGGCTCCTGAGGCCCGAACTTGCTGATAAGCTCAGTGACCGTGAGGCGCTCAGCCTTATCTTCGAGCCGGGATTCTCGACCGCTCAAGTCGTGACCAACATCTCCGGTCGAGGTGTCGGTATGGACGTGGTTAAATCCCACATCGAGAAGATTGGTGGCGTGGTAGATATCTTCAGCCGGCTGGGCGAAGGTTCCACGGTCAAGATTCGAATCCCACTTACGTTGGCGATTATTCCCGGGCTGGTCATTACCAGCGGCGGCGAACGCTTTGTCATCCCCCAGGTGAGCCTCCTCGAACTCATCCGCATCGACGGCGATTCCTTGGGGAAACATATCGAGTATGTGCATGGAACGCCGGTCTATCGACGGCGCGGCAGTCTCTTGCCCATCGCGTATTTGAACCAGGTACTAGGACTGCAATCGGCTGACAGAGCAGAGGCGGTCAGCCTGGTTGTTCTGCAGGCGGAAGACAGGCAGTTCGGGTTGGTCGTGGACGGTATCAATGACACCCAGGAGATTGTAGTCAAGCCATTAGGTAAGCAATTGAAGGGGCTCACCTTATATGCCGGAGCAACGATCATGGGCGACGGCCGGGTGGCGCTCATTCTGGATGTGCTCGGGATCGGCCAATGTTCCGGCGTCTTCGGTGGAGTGCGTGAACCTGCGCGCGCGGCGGATAAACACAAGGCGCAGTTGGAGGTCGAGCAGCAACGGCTTCTACTATTTCGGGCTGGATCCTTTGATCGTCTGGCAGTTCCACTTTCGCTGGTTGCCAGGCTCGAGGAGTTTCCACAGTCCGCCATCGAATATGCGGGTGGGGGCCAGGTAGTTCAATATCGGGACCGCATCCTTCCGCTCGTGTCTCTCAGGAGTGTGCTTGAACCTGGCTCCCCTGGCGATGACCTCTCTGCCGATCCGGTGCAAGTGGTCGTTTTCAATGAAGGCGACGTCAGCGTAGGAATGGTCGTGGATCAGATTCTGGATGTCGCCGAAGAGGCCGTTACGGTGAGGCAGAGATCCGATCGCAAGGGGCTTCTTGGTTCAGCAGTCGTTGGGCAAAAAGTGACAGATTTCCTTGACCTCAACGAAGTCATTCGCGCAGTAGAAGGGAAGTGGTCTCAGAGCGCGGATGAGCGCACAAGCTGCAAGAAGATTCTTGTCCTTGACGCCTCTGCGTTCTCGCGCGGCATCATTCGCGGAAACCTCGACATGGCGGGCTACTCGGTCCTCGAAGCGGGGAATCTTACCGATGCGATACGCAGGTTGGAGCAGCAGCCGGTAGACGTTGTCATTGCGGCGCTTGACCTTCAAGCGGATGGCAGTTCCGCTTTGCTTACTTCCTTGCGCGGCCGATCGGAATGGGCCAAAATTCCTGTTCTGGCGCTCGTCGATGCGGCGGGGATGGTCCGGGCGTCGTCCGCACGCGCCGCGGGTTTCCAGGACTGTCAGGCAAAGTTCGAGTCGGTGCTGGTCCTCGAGTCGGTCGCACGGCTGGTTTCGTCGCTGGCTCCTATCGAAGAAATTCCCGTGGGCACAGGAGAGACAAGGTAACCAATGGCAACCGATAGCGCAATAAAACCGTTGACGACAAACTCAAGCAGTCAGTTTTCCACTTTTTTTGTGGCCGATCTCTTCTTTGGTGTCGATGTACTCCACGTCCAGGAAGTGCTGCGTTCGCAGCCCATGACCTCGGTCCCGCAAGCGCCCGACGTCATCGAGGGCCTGATCAATCTGCGTGGTCAGATCGTCACCGCTATCGACATGCGGCGGCGACTCCTGTTGCCAGCGCGCGGGGCAGACAACCCTGGGTCGATGAACATGGTGGTCCGAACTGCGGATGGTGCGGTTAGCTTACTGGTTGACGAAATCGGGGATGTTCTGGGTATGGACGCCTCCGCATACGAGCGGCCGCCCGACAATCTCGCGCCCGCTGCAAAAGACCTGATACGCGGGGTTTATAAGCTGAAGGACCGATTGCTTCTTGTGCTCGATGAGGAACGAACGGTAGACCTCGCTGTCGGGAGGGCCATGGAGTGCCGATGAGTCGGCATTGCTAATGATGAGTCAATTGAGAGCCCAGTAAATCGCGCTGGACGTTTGGCGAGAAATCGTTGGCGTTCGCAAAGCAAAGGTTAGCCTGCGAATCAGGTGAGACAGCGGCATAGCAAAGCAACAGAAATTGCGAGGAGTAAACAAGATGGCAACGCAGAGCAGCAACGGTCGGCCGGTATCTTACCGCCGAAATTCGTCCAACGGCGCAGCCGTTTTGGACCATCCAGAATTGCTTGAATCGACTTCAAAAGAAGATATCCGACTTCAGGAAGAAATAGCTCGGTTGGCGGACGCCTCGGCTGGTGGCCATCTTAGTGAACGCGGCAGGGCAGACCAGTTCGAGGGGTCTAACCGTAAAGTGGTCGAGGGCGTAAATCGGATGCTCGACGCGATCCTTCTGCCCATCGGTGAAGGCAACCGCATCCTCGCACAGATCAGTGCGGGCAAGATCGACGAGCTGATCGCGCAGACCTACAAGGGTGATCACGAGAAGATGAAGTTGGCCGTAAACAACGTTGCACTCGTGTTGCGAAGTCTGTACAAGGAAGTGGACAGACTCACCGTTGCATCCCACGAAGGCAAACTCTCAGAGCGTGGAAAGCCTGAACAATTCAGCGGTGCTTTCGCCGGCATTGTCACGAGCGTCAATGAAATGATCGACGCCATCCTCCTGCCGATCGGCGAGGGCAATCGGATTCTATCCATGATCCGTGGCGGTGACTTGCGGGAAACGGTCAAGATTGCGTGCAAAGGCGATCACGAGAAGATGAAGGATGCCATCAACGGTGTCCATGACTGGCTCAGTGAACTCGTTGCCTACATTACGAAGATCGCGAATGGCGACCTCACGGCAACAACGGAAAAGGCCTCCGACAAGGACCAGATTCATGAGTGGCTTCTGATGTTGAAAACGAACATCCACTTTTTGATCGAAGACACCAGCATGCTCGCCGAGGCTGCTTCGGAAGGAAAGCTCGGCACACGTGCCGATGCCAGCAGGCACCTGGGGGATTATCGCAAAATCATCGAAGGCGTCAACCAGACGGTGGAAGCTCTTGCAGGGCCACTGAAGGCTACGGCCGAGAATGCAAGCACTCTGGCTTCTTCTTCCGAAGAGCTCACCGCCGTCAGCCAGCAGATGGCCGGCAACGCGGAAGAGACTGCGGTCCAGGCCAACATCGTGTCTGCGGCCAGTGAACAGGTATCGCGGAATGTCTCTTCGGTCGCGACGGCCACTGAAGAGATGCAGGCATCGATCCGCGAGATCGCCAAGAACGCGAACGACTCGGCGCATGTGGCCAAGAACGCGGTGATCGTGGCTCACTCCACAAATGAAACGATGAAGAAACTCGGCGAATCCAGCCAGGAGATCGGCAACGTGATCAAGGTAATTACCTCAATCGCGCAGCAGACCAACCTGTTGGCTCTCAACGCAACCATTGAGGCGGCTCGTGCCGGAGAAGCGGGTAAAGGCTTCGCGGTGGTAGCAAATGAGGTCAAGGAACTCGCCAAGCAAACTGCCAAGGCGACCGAGGAGATCAGCCAGAAGATCGAAGCGATTCAGGGAGTGACCAAGGGTGCCGTGACGGCGATCGAGGAGATTGGGACAATCATTAACCAGATCAACGATATCTCCAACAGCATCGCCTCCGCGGTAGAAGAGCAAACCGTCACAACCAATGAGATTGGTCGAAGCGTGACCGAAGCAGCTCAGGGAGTCAACGATATCGCAAAGAATATCAGCGGTGTCGCGACGGCGGCCAAGAATACAACGCAGGGAGCAAACGACACCAAAACGGCCTCTTTGGAATTGAGTGAAATGGCAGCCCGGCTTCAGGCATCCGTATCGAAATTCACGTTCTAAAGGAATCAATAATTTCGAGATTGGCCCGGCGGTTGGGTATTTGACCCGCCGGGTCAATGTCAAAGGACGAAGGTGGATGCAGATGGCCAAAGCGCTCGTTGTCGATGATTCAAGAACAATTCGAACAATTCTGAAGAGGATCTTGTTGGAGCTGGGATACGAGGTATGCGAGGCTGCGGACGGAAAGGAAGCCCTGGCTGTAATTGATGCCCAGGGCACATCGGTGAGCCTGGTTTTGACCGACTGGAACATGCCAGAGATGGACGGTCTGGAGTTACTTAAGCGGTTGCGTCAGAATCCAGAACTGTCGTTGCTGAAGATCATCATGGTCACGACAGAGACCGAGTTAGACCGTATGGTATCGGCCCTGGACGCTGGTGCGAACGAATATGTCATGAAGCCATTCACAAAAGACATACTCAGGGAGAAGCTCGAGCTCGTCGGGATCCGCTCCGAGAGGATGGAGTAGACATGGCTGCCGTGAATCAGCGATTACTCCAGCCCGGAGAACGAGTTCGCGTAATGGTGGTGGACGATTCTGTGGTCATTCGCCGTCTTGTGGCGCAGGCGCTGGAGCAGGACTCCATGCTTCAGGTCGTGGGCACAGCCTCGAATGGTGCAATTGGACTGCAACGGATCCCGCAACTCAATCCCGATGTAATCACCCTGGATATCGAGATGCCGGATATGGACGGCCTGGAGATGCTGCGCCGCGTTCGTCGCGAATACCCTAAGCTGCGAATCATCATGTTCAGCACCCTCACCGAACGGGGGGGCGCAAAGACGCTGGAGGCTTTGACTCTCGGCGCTGATGATTACGTGGCCAAGGCCTCGAACGAAGGTTCGCTCGATCGCTCGATGATTCGCTTGCGCGAAGAGATGATTCCCAAGATCAAGCAGTTCTTCCGCCAGTCAATGGAAGATCGATCTGCTGCGCGGCCGGAAACTTTACGCCTTCCCCCGGCAACTTCGAATTGGCGCAATGCGCTCCCGTCACAGCGGGAGAAGATACCGCCCCAGGTGGTTGTGATTGGAGTGTCCACGGGAGGCCCAACCGCGCTGGGTGAAATCCTTCCAAGATTGCCAGCGGACTTTCAGTTGCCCGTTCTTGTTGTGCAGCATATGCCACCTCTCTTCACTCGGCTGCTTGCTGAGCGCCTCAACTCGACCTGCCAGTTGCCGGTTTGCGAGGCTTCCCAGGGATGCGCTGTTGAGCCGGGTAAGATCTTGATTGCGCCGGGTGATTTTCATATGAAGTTGGCGAGGAATGGGGCCGCAGTCAGTGTGTCCCTGGATCAGTCAGCGCGACAAAACTCGTGCCGTCCGGCCGTCGATGCGCTGTTTGTTTCGACCGCCGAACGGTATGGCGGGGCGGTCCTGGCCGTCATCCTCACAGGCATGGGACAGGACGGCCTACGCGGTGTGGAGATC
>JBEKFF010000015.1:0-28038 GCA_050013455.1 Acidobacteriaceae bacterium
GAAAGAATTTGACGACCTGGTGAATCGCACCTCCAAATTGCTGCGGGAGACTCACCGCGCATGAAAAAACGCCTCATCTTCATCGGAAGTGCGACTCTGGTCTTTTGCGGCCTACTCGTCTTCTGGCGTTTGCTGATTCTTGCATTCGATATCCCTGGATACCTATTACCCACGCCCCTCGCAGTGTTCCAGGTGGCCATTCACCGGCTTCCGGACCTTTGGGCTTCGCTGATGATCTCGGCAGAAGCATCCATTGCCGGCCTCGCCGCGAGTATTGTCGTGGGCGTTCTGATCGCCCTGATCTTTGCACGCTCACCATGGATTCGAAAGATGTTTTTCCCCTACACCATCCTGTTGCAGACGGTTCCAATTCTTGCAGTCGCCCCGCTGATCATCATCTGGGTCGGCCCCGGCCTGCTCGCGGTCGGCGTCGTAACGTTCGTCATCTGCCTCGCGCCAATCATTGCGAACACGACGCAGGGTTTAGTCAGTGTGGACCAAAATCTGGTCCAGTTATTTCTCATGCACAACGCTTCGCAGGGACAGATTCTTTCCAAGCTGCGCTTGCCGCATGCGTTGCCCTACCTCTTCGTGGGAGTACGAATTTCCAGTGGCATCGCGGTCATCGGCGCGCTTACCGGCGAGTGGTTTGCAGGCTCTGGCCGGGCCGGACAGGGCGGCCTGGGCTACTCAATTCTCTACGCCCAGGCCCAACTCCAAACCGCGTATCTCTTCGCCCTTGTCATCGCCGCAACGCTGCTTGGGTTTACCCTCTTCTTTACCGTGATGTTTTTCGAGTGGCTCGCGCTACACAAGTGGCATGAATCCGCCATGACGGCTGATCCGACGGATGGATAAGACTGGAGCTCTACATGCTGCGATCAAAGGCAGACGGCGGCTGGTGGCTGGTAACCCATCCTGACCACGCTCACCTTGCAGGTGAGTTTGCGCAATATTGGGGTAACGATTCCTTCGCGTCCCCCGAGCCCCGCGAACATGTGCTGCGCGGGATCTATTGCCACGACGATGGTTGGCGGGCACGAGATGCGCAGCCCGTGATCACAAAGCAGGGAAGTCCCGCCGCATTTTCCGTTGAGCTGGTGGGGAAGTACTCTGCCTTCGAGGACATCGATCTTCGCGCCTACCTCGCCGTCCGTCGTGAAGCCGTGCAATTAATGGCAAAGCTCGATCCGTATGCCGCGATCCTGATCTCGATGCACACGCACAACCTGCTATCGGAACGCGCCGATCGCCGTACAATTCGCGAAGACGAGTTGCCCCTGCTGGACGCGTTTCTCGAAGAGCAGATCAGCCTGCAAACGGCTTTGCGCAATCAGCTCATCGCGGCGAACGAGTTGCCCCCAGCACACCTGGAGCGCTCAACCATTCACCGTCACTTTCAACTGCTGCAGGCCTGCGACAACCTGTCTCTTCTAAGCTGCGTTGACTTCGACGGGCACGCAACGCTGCTGCATCCGTTCACAACAACAGATGGCGCGACTACGGAGATCAAAGTGCAACGCATCGCAGAGCGCACATTTCGACTTTCGCCCCACCCATTCGCGCATCCCCGGATCTCGATTTCGTTCCCCGCCAGATTCGTGCCGACGGAGACATTCGCCAGATCGGAAGATCTTCGCGAAGCGCTGAACCGCGCTGAGACCGTCAACGTGTCGGTCACGGTCACTGCTTAACGCAGCATCGAAACATGCGCCGAGACGATGCGCCAGCCCTCGGCCAATCGAACCCAAACCTGGCTCTGTCGGCCGCGAATCAGGCCTTCGGGCGTGTCCCGTTCGAACTCCAGCGTAATACTGCCGAAGTCCTTACCGAAGCTCACGATCTCCAGCCGAACCACGCGGCGCGCAAGATTCACCGCAGGCCGGGATTTGCGAAACGCTTCGATCTCGTCCACACCATAGAGATTTTCACTCACGCCAAACCGGATCGCATAGGGCGATGCCCAGAACATCTCTGTCAGCGTCTCAACGTCATTGTTGACGAGCGCAGACTCGTACAACGGATAGAGCGAGCGAAGCTCCGCAATGACTTCCGGATCATTGATCTGCATTCAACCCTCATTGCCGGTCGGAAACAGCGCACGCGCCGGCAGAATGCTCTTCGCGATAGACGCCGACACCGTGATGATGGGTTCATTCACCACCTGGCTGAGACGCAGGTGCATCGCGACGCTGCACAGCAGGTAAGCGTGCACAGGATCAAATCCCCATCGACTCGTCAGCAGGTTGACCATCCGATCCGTGGCGCCGTGCGCAGCAGCAAGCGCATCCGTCGATGACTCGACAACCACCCACGCCGCTCCATGCTCGTCCGGTGCTGGAGACGATTCGACCAGTGGGCCCGCGATCGATTGTTGCTTGTGCAGATGAAAGCGAAGAGAAACATCGGCAGGGCATTCGATCCCGTTGATGCAAACCTCTCCGTCGCCTTGCGCCGCGTGCGCATCGCCGCAGGAGAACAGCGCGCCCGGCTGCAGCACCGGGAGGTACAACGTCGCTCCCGCCGCCAGCTCACGCACATCCATATTGCCTCCGAAAACACCCGGTGGCCGCGTGCGGAACTCACCCTGCTCGGCAGGAGCAACTCCCATGACCCCGCAAAATGGTCGCAGCGGCACAATCGCTGGCTCCAGCGAGCGAGAGATCAGGGGCTCCAGCTCCCAATGGAACAGATACGGTTCCGTGAAGCGCTGCTTGAGAAACCCGAGACCAGGAATCACGCTCGACCATCCCCACCCCTTGTGCCGAACATCCAGGACATCGATCTGCAGCACATCGCCGGGTGCCGCGCCCTCGATCGCTACTGGCCCCGTGAGCGCGTGAAACAATCCACGATCAATCGCCTGATACTGCTCCACGGTCATGCCGCGATGGACCTGCGCTCCGCTCGCGTCCTGGCATTCAAAGTGCACCACATCCCCAGAGTCGATCGTCAGGCGCGGCGGCAATGCGGCGTTCCATCGAGAATGCGTTGGAACTGCGGAGAGCGTATGTTCGGCCATCACACCTCCACCGTCATCTGCAGTTCAACCAGAGCATGACGCGGCAGGCCGCTCACACCGATCGCCGCGCGAACATGTCGCCCAGCTTCGCCGAAGACGGAAATAAACAAATCCGACGCGCCATTGATCACCTTCGGGGAATCCGCAAAGCTCGCAACGGAGTTCACGTAGCCGTTCACCGTGAGAATTCCTCGCACCTTGCTCAACGAACCGAGGTGCCTCTGCAACACCGCGAGCTGCAACAGCGCGCACGCACGGGCTGCCGCATAGCCTTCATCAATCGAACGATCCAGCCCGACCGTGCCGGTTAGAATGCCGTCCGCCGTCTGAGAGATCACGCCCGACAGGTAAACAATACTGCCCGCAGTCTTCGCTGATGTGTAGTTGCCGCCTGGTGCCGGCGCCGACGGCAACGTGAGACCAAGGTGTTGCAGCGCTTCGAGTGGGTCCATAGTGAAGGTTACTTTAGCATGCTAGCCTGTCGTCCAACGGCTGAACTTCGACGGTTTTCGGCTACTATTACCGCATGACCCATACAAGCCGGTCTCTGATGGCACTCCTGGTGCTATGCGGGATGACTGTATGTACGGCCGCACCAGAGACGGAACATCGCCTCGTGCTTCAGACCACGCGCCACGCGCCCAGCGACCTGGAGGTGGGTGGCTCGCTGCAAGATGTTCCGCGGGGCGAGACCCGCTTTGTGTCGTACAAGTCTCTGCTGTCTCTGCCGCAAGAAACCTACACCGTTACCGACGACACAAACTTCGGAACGACCGTGCAGATCAGCGGCATCTCCCTGGCGAAATTACCCGGCTGGCTCGGCGCGCAGAATGGAGCAGCGATGGTCATCGCCATCTGTGACGACAAGTACGCTGCGCACTATCCAGCGCCCTACGTCCATGCCCATCACCCACTGCTCGTCCTCAAAGTGAATGGCCGGGAACCGGATCACTGGCCCTTGGGAGTCGATCGGCTGCCAATGGGTCCCTACATGGTGTCCCACCCGAGCTTCAAACCGTCCTTCCGAGTCCTCTCACACGATGACGAAGCGCAGGTCCCCTGGGGAGTCGTGCGCCTCGATCTACGCCGCGAACAAACCGTCTATGCGCCCATCGAGCCGCAAGGTGCAGCGGCCAAAGATCCCGTCGTGCAGCAGGGCTACGCCATCGCCCGCCAAAATTGTTTTCGCTGCCACAGCCGCTCCGGCGAAGGTGGTCAGAAGTCCAAACTACTCTGGCGCGACCTGGCGCAAAAGGCCGTGACCAATCCAGCGGAATTCGACGCCTACGTTCGGCACCCGAAGAACATCACTCCGCGATCGCAGATGGCCGCCAGCCCACAGTATGACGATGCCACCCTCAGCGCGTTGCGACGCTATTTCGCGAGCTTTCAGGAGTCCTCCCGATGATCGCCATTCGAACCTGCAAGGTGCTGCTGCTCGCCGCGATGGCCTTCTTCTTTACCCTCGTCGCCTTCAATAACCTGACCGACTTCGACTCCAACTACCAATTCGTCCGACATGTCCTCATGATGGACTCGACCTTTCCTGGAAACCACGGCCTGTGGCGTGCCATTCGCGCCCCGTGGATTCACCTTGCCTTCTATCTCGGCATCATCGCGTGGGAGATCCTCAACGCCCTCTTGAGTTGGTGGGGAAGTGTAGCCCTCGTCCGCACCCTCCACAGCCCGCAGCCAGAGTTTCACCGTGCCAAGCAGGTGGGCGTGGTGGCGCTGACCTCCGGAATGCTTCAGTGGTTCATCGCGTTTCTGTGCGTCGGTGCCGAGTGGTTCCTGATGTGGCAATCGAAGCTCTGGAATGGTCAGGACGCGGCCTTCCGCATGTTCGCTGTCGAGGCCCTCGTCCTGGTGATCCTGCTACTCCCCGACTAGCCGTCTTGCGAATCGGTGGTCTCCGTTAGCAGGCGGGCGCAGGCGAAAGCTCTCGCAGCAAATGGTACGCCTCATTAATCGCAGCCATCTGCTGTGTAGCGAACGCGCGCACCCTCTCTCCGCTCTGCTCCAGCCGGTCAGGATGCCACTCGCCGACCATCCGTCGATAGGCCGCCCTGATCTGCATTACCGTGCTGTCCTCGCCCAAACTGAGAAGTTCACAAGCGCGCTGATACGTCATCGAGCCCAACGTTCCCGTGTCATAAGCATGTCTCTTGTAACCTGCTGAATCGTGCACCGGAGCTTGATCCTCCCTCCGCGAGGCAAACTCTTCGAAAGAATCGCGCAACCACGCTGCAGAATAGGAGCGCGTTGAATCAACGCGATAAGCATAGGCAGGACGATCGCCAATCAACCCATTCGCCGGTGAAAAGAAGAAACTCCCGACCGTGCTCAACTCTGCAAATGTGACGCCGTTGTCATTTTCCGTAGCCTGATCCCGCTTGCGCCGGTACCTCGCCGAGGTCACCGGTCGACCAGACGTCCAGCTCTCTTCAAGAAAGCTCGCGTCTAACTCACAATTTTCGCCAAGCAGCTCTCGGATCTGGCTGGCAAGGCACGATGGGCCTGCAGATCCGAGCAGCGCCTCCTTCGGCGCCCCTCCGCAAAACAAATCCGCAGTCGAATAGGAGCTGTCCTCGGCATACCACTCATGGTTCATCGCTCACCGCCGCACCCTCGCGGATGCTGACCAGCTATCGGCAGCAGGTGAAAAGTTTTCTATAGGAGAAGGCCGAAGTCGGCATCAGTCCCAGCCCACGAAATCACGATGTCCGAGATAAATCCGACCCACCACCCACGCCCCGCTCTTACGAAGCAGCCCTCGGCTAAGCGCAGGATTTATACTATCGGTGTGTTAGGTTGATTTTCGTGAGTCCAGGCCATCGCATGCCAAGTGAGCAATCTTCTTTAGGTCCCAGGATGCAATCCTTGCATGCGCATCCCGTCTTGGAGGCAGCCATCGACCGTCATCCTGCCAGTCATCGGAGCCTCCCCGGCCATTCAGCTCGATCGCTCATCACCCCCGCCTTGCGCGTGAAACGACCGATCCTCCGCGCCGTTTTGGTCGCTACTTCCGCAATCGGTATGCTCGCGACGTCGATGCTCGCGCAAAGCGGCGAGCCCACCCCCTCTCACCATGAGGTAGCGGCCGCCTCCGCCAGCACTGCTGGCTCCGCCTACATTCCGGTCGACAGTTGGATCTACTCAGCCGCCCTGCGCCTCTACTACCTCGGCTATCTTCCAACCGCGTACCTTGGCCTTCGTCCCTGGACACGCGCTTCGCTCGCGCACATGCTCAGCATTTCTCAGGAGTCGCTGCAGTCCACCTACGCACCCGCCGAGGCCATTGAGATCAACGCACGCCTCCGCAGGGAATTGGCCCCCGAGCTGGCCGGCGATCGCTCACCCGCTCTCCGCGCAGCCAGCGTCTACACCCGCGTCCGTGTGATCAACGGCGAGATCCTCAACGACAGCTTTCACCTCGGCCAAACCATCATCAACGACTACGGCCGTCCCGATGAGACCGGCTTCAACAACCTCACCGGCGTCAGCGCGGAAGCGCAAGACGGAAGATTCAGCCTCATCGTCCGCGCCGAGTATCAACACGCTCCCTCTACGATGGGTTACGCCCCGTCTGTCGCTGCACAACTCGCCGCCATCGATGACACACCCAACGTCCCTCAATCCACCATCCCTGCAGGCGCCATCCCCGCCCAGGACACTGTCCAGATTTTGGAGGCAAATGCCTCCGTCCATCTCCTGGGCCACGAAGTCTCCTTCGGCAGAAGTGATGAATGGCTCGGTCCGGCGCTTGGGGCCGCCATGGGCTGGTCCAATAACGCGCAGGACATCTACAGCTTTCGGATCAACCGGGTAGAGCCGCTCTATATCCCCGGCCTGTCTCGCTACGTGGGACTCTTTCGCTATGACTTCATGGTAGGCATCTTGCAAGGGCACCAGTATCCCAGCGACCCCTGGATCCATATGGAAAAGATCAGTATGAAGGTGGTCCCCGATCTCGAGATCGGCTTCATGCGCTCCGTCATCTGGGGTGGTCATGGACAATATTGCGCGCCGCCGCCGGCGGCGCCAGACTCTGTCACCTGCAACGTCCCCATCACGATTGGCACGTTTTTCCGCAGCTTTGTAAGCGTCACGGCAGCGCAGCCCGACGTCAAGTTTTCAAGGCAGAATCCTGGCGCCCGCTTCAGCACTTTCGACTTGACCTGGAGAACACCCTGGGACCATCACCTCGTCACCCTCTACATGGATTCTTTCGCCCACGACAACGTCTTCCCCATCAGCAACCTCGGACGCTCCGGCGTGCGCCCAGGCATTTACATCGCCCGCTTACCCGGATTGCCGCGAGTGGACTTCCGCGCGGAAGGATTCACCACCAATGTGCATGATCCAGAAAGCACGCAAGGCCGGCTTCTCATGTGGGAGAATGTTGAAGTCCAGGGCTACACCAATAAGGGATACATTCTCGGTGACTGGATTGGACGCGAGAGCACTGGTGGCCAAGCCTGGCTCACTTGGCACCTTCGCCCTGATCAGCAGATTCAACTGCAATATCGTCAAGCCAAGGCAGCTGACGATTTTATTCCCGGGGGCACCACCCAGAACGACCTCTCCGCCGACGTCGTGTTACGCCCCTTCCGTAACTTTGAGATCAAGGCCAACGTGCAAGGCGAACTGTGGAAGGCGCCCCTTATCGCCCAGGGGCAACAGACGAATGTTGTAGGAACGATTCAACTGACCTACTTCCTGCATAAGGAATAGGCCTTCGGCGCCAGACTCGTACCCAAGCTGAGGAAACAGGGAAGTGCACCGGCCGTGTTATCCGCCTTGCGGATCAGGCAGACTGCCGAACCTCGTGGCGTGCAAACTCCGAACTCTCCGCCGCGTTGAGCGCCTTGGAAGAGCTCATCTCCATGCCCGACCTGGTCTTAAGAAAACGCATGGACTCCGTTGCGAAGGTACGTCTCGACCGGTTGCTGAGCTTGAACACGGTGTGCATCAGAATCTTGAGATCGGTTCCAAACCTGGTTGTCTCGATGTACTTGATATCCAACTTGCACTTCTCAGGATTGAGGACCGTCACCACATAGCGTTCCACAAGTTCTTCCGGCACGTTCACGAGTAGACCTTCCTCGTGAGAGAACTCAATGGTCGCCGCTCCAGTGATACCGGGACGGCATAGCATGCATAGGTTTTCATGCTGAGGAACCTTTGGCCGAGGCCCAACGAAGCTCATCTCACCACGAACAACATTGATGAGTTGTGGCAACTCATCCAGCTTCAGGCGGCGAAGCAGAGCACCGAACTTCGTCATTCGCGAATCGCCGTGCCTCGTGACCGTCGGTCCGGCGTTCAGAAGCTCGCGGCGGTTTTCCATTGTCCGGAACTTGAAGATGACAAACGTCTGCTGGTGCAATCCAACCCGCTCCTGGCGAAACAAGGCCGGCCCTTGCGAGGTGAATCGAATCAACCAGGCAATCAGCAACATCAACGGAGAAAATACGATCAGAGCAATAACGCTCAACACCAGATCGAAGCACCGTTTACGCTTGGACATGCACCAGCCACTTACGTAACGGGGGCAAAACATCGGCTCGGCAATCGACTCTTCCCGCAGATGCCCCTCGAATGTTTCGGAAAACTTCTCTTCGGATTTTGAGGTGCGATCGTGTTCGGCCCGCGATTTTGCCATTAAAACTGCCCATCCCTTTTTTGTCGGCTGTTAGCCGTAAACTCTGCGTGGGTGCGATGATTCCGAGACGTTCTACACATAGTACAGGAGCCCCCCACCGATTTCAGTGACCAGCCCTACCGAAATCGATTGGCGCTATGAAATTCCTGTCATCTCGTCAGATCATCGCGGGATTCAAGGGCCATAAGCATCACCATCTGTCCTCCCACTCTAGAAATAGATGTAGCAACCTTCATTGACGTGGCAACCTTCGGAAGGTTACGAGTCGTTGAAATTTGCGAACACCTTGAGGTTCGCGCAACCTCCCTCCGTGGAGGCCGGGCTGTGCGCCCGATCGCTCACTGGCGGCCGCCTCTAAGCTCCTATCGGCCAATGTTTAAAAAACTTCACACCCCACGCGTAGCTTAGTGTTTTCATACGTTTAGCTGCCCTCATCCCAAGCACGCGAAGGAGCACCGTCAAGGGATTGACCGCGTAATGGGCGCTCGACTCGCCGATGCAATTTGCACCTGAACACCCGGCCCCCTCTGAGAGTCGTGTATACCTTCGATACCCTAGGCCGCCATGCACACTGTGCGTCTTTCCCCAGGTCATAAATTTCGTCCGCGTTAGAATGAGCTATGCAGATTCTTGACACCAGCCTGCGTGACGTAAAGCGCCTCCGCCCCCAGAAGAATGGAGACGACCGCGGCTGGTTCTCCGAAGTATTCAATGCCCGTACCTTCGCTGCCGCTGGCCTCCCCGATCGCTTCGTGCAGGACAACCAGTCCTTCTCTCAACGGGGCGTGTTGCGCGGCCTTCACTATCAACTCCAGCAACCTCAGGGTAAGTTGATTCGCTCCATCTCAGGACACATATGGGATGTCGCCGTGGATCTCCGCCCCAACTCACCGGACTTCGGCAAATGGGCAGGTTTTCACCTCCACGGCGAAGATATCGAGTTCCTGTGGATTCCCCAGGGCTTTGCGCACGGCTTCGTCGTTCTATCCGAGACCGCCAACGTGCTGTACAAGACAACGGATTTCTATTGCCCGCCTGGAGAGCGCTGCGTGCGCTGGAACGACCCCACCCTCAACATTGCCTGGCCGCTCGAGGGAATCGAAGAGCCTTTGATCTCAGCGAAGGACGCGAAAGGAAGCTTCCTGCAAGACGCCGAACTTCCTCCGCCCCTCGACCCGCAGTAGACCATAGCGTACCGCAGGCAGCTCCATAAGTCCTATGGTATCAGGGCTTCCGCATCTCCGTGAGTACTTTCTCCATCACCTCGCCTGTGGCCGACTGCCAGTCCGGCATCTCAAACTCCAGCACGCGCGCGAGTTTCTCGCAGTTCAGCCGCGAATTCTTCGGGCGAACCGCAGCCGTGGGATAAGCGCTCGATGGAATCCCCATCAGCCTCGCCAGAGCCTCCTCAGGCGCCGCCTCCCGCGCAATCTGGACGAACTCCGTGGCAAAGCCAAACCACGTCGTGTACCCCCTGCTGGAGGCGTGGTAGACCCCGCCCACCGGCCTCACCGCCTCCTCCAGGCCGCAGTCACCGGACTTCACCCTCTCTTCCGTCCGCCGGATCGTATGCTCCACCAGCCGCGCCAGCGTCCTCGACCAGGTCGGCGACCCAATCTGGTCGTCGACGATCTTCAACTCGTCGCGCTCCCTCGCCAACTGAAGGATCCGCCGCAGAAAATTCTCCCCCCGCGCGCCAAACACCCAGCTCGTGCGAAAGATAAAGTGCGCCGCGCCACTCTCCGCCAGCGCCCTCTCCCCCGCGAGCTTTGACGCACCATACACGCCCAGCGGGCCCGTAGGATCGTCCTCCCGCCAAGGTCGCGATCCTTCCCCCGAAAATACATAGTCCGTCGAAAAATGGATGACCGCGGATCCAATGCGAGCCGCTTCTTCACCCAGTATTCCCGGCAACTCCCCATTGAGGACATACGCCGTTCGCGACTCGCTCTCGGCCTTGTCCACCGCCGTGTAGGCCGCCGCATTCACAATCCACCGCGGCTTCAGCTCTCGAACGGCCGCTCGAACGGCAGCACCCTCGGTCAGGTCAAGCTCGGCTCGCGTAAGGCTTACAACCGCTCCCAGCTCTCGCAGCAGCGGCAACGCCTCGCCGCCCACCTGTCCATGAGCGCCGAGAAGCAAGATCGGACCGTTGCCGATCGGCATCAGTAGTGTGTCTCCGTGAGCAGTCGCTTCAGGTACTGCCCGTACGAGCTCTTTCCCAGCTTGCTCGCCAGCGCCTCCAGCTCCGCAGTCGAGATGTATCCAAGCCGGAAAGCAATCTCCTCCGGACAGGCAATCTTCAACCCCTGGCGTCGCTCAATCGTCTGCACAAAGTTCGAGGCGTCGAGCAGCGCTTCGTGCGTTCCTGTATCCAGCCACGCCATACCTCGCCCCAGCACCTCAGTGCACAGCTGACCGCGCTCCAGATACCACCGATTCACATCGGTAATCTCCAGTTCGCCGCGCTCGGAAGGCTTCATCTGTTCGGCGACGGAAACAACCTGCGCGTCGTAAAAATAAATCCCCGTAACGGCGTAGCGCGACTTTGGCTTCAACGGCTTTTCTTCCAGAGACGTCACCTTCCGGTTGGCATCAAACGCAACCACGCCATACCGTTCCGGATCGGTGACAGCGTAGGCAAATACGGTCGCACCCTCGGCACGCGAAACCGCCTGCTGCATCGCCTTCACGAAGTCATGACCGAAGAAGATGTTGTCGCCCAACGCCAGGCAGCAACCCTCCCCGGCAAGAAACTCCTTGCCGATCAGGAATGCCTGCGCGATGCCATCAGGCGATGGCTGCACCGCATACTGTATCCGGATGCCCCACTGTTCTCCCGATCCCAGCAGCGCCTCAAATCGCGGCGTATCCTGCGGCGTCGAGATCAGCAAAATCTCCCGAATTCCCGCCAGCATCAGTGTTGTCAGCGGGTAATAGATCATCGGCTTGTCATAAATCGGTAACAGTTGCTTCGAAACTGCTTGCGTCACTGGATGCAAACGCGTTCCCGAACCGCCCGCGAGAATAATTCCCTTCATCAGCCCTCCGCCTTCTGCTTGCGGTCAGTGTAGTTCTTCGTCACCCACTCCTGATAGGCCGCCCCCGTCACCGACGCGATCCACTCCGCATTCGACAGGTACCACTCGATCGTCTTGCGCATGCCCGTCTCAAAACTTTCCTCGGGCTTCCATCCCAACTCCCGCTCAATCTTCCGTGCATCAATGGCGTAGCGCCGATCATGGCCTGGCCTGTCCTTCACGTACGTGATCAATTGCGCATGCGGCTTGTAAGGCGAATCCGGCACCAGCTCGTCCAGCAGTGCACAGATCGTCTTCACTACCTCCAGGTTGCTGCGCTGGTTATTCCCCCCGATGTTGTACGTCTCTCCAACCACACCCTTCTCGAGCACCTCAGCGATCGCCTTGCAGTGATCCTCGACAAACAGCCAATCGCGAACCTGCATCCCGTCCCCATAAATCGGAAGCGGCTTGCCGGTCAGGGCATGCGTAATGATCAACGGAATCAACTTCTCGGGGAACTGATACGGCCCATAATTGTTGGAGCAATTCGTTATCAACACCGGAAGCTTGTAGGTATGAAACCAGGCACGCCCCAGGAAATCGGAAGCCGCCTTCGAAGCAGCATACGGGCTGTTCGGCGCATAGGGCGTCGTCTCCGAGAACGCCGGATCCCCCGGCCCAAGCGTCCCATACACCTCGTCTGTCGAGACATGGAGGAACCGAAACGCCTCGCGCTCCTCGTCGCTCAGCGTAGCCGCATACGCGCGCGCCGCCTGCAGCAAGGTGAACGTGCCATCGATATTGGTCCTGAGAAACGCATCCGGTCCCACAATCGACCGATCCACATGGCTCTCAGCGGCGAAATGAACAATCGCGCGAGGCCGATGCTCCGCAAGCGTTTTGGCCATCAGTTCTGCATCACAGATATTTCCATGCACGAACACGTGGGCCGGGTTCCCCTCAATCGAAGCCAGGTTCCCAAGGTTGCTGGCATACGTCAACGCATCTACATTGACGACCGGGCCCTTACCCGACCCAACCCAATGCAACACAAAATTCGAGCCGATAAACCCAGCTCCGCCAGTTACCAAAATTCCATTATTCATGAACGTTCAGTGCGCCTGATCCTTCGTTTTGGCGGCGAATGCTTGATTCCCGCATTCGCCCAATCTTCAACATAGTCTGAAATCGCATTGTTAACATCTGTGGTGACCGCTTCAGCTCCGTAGGGATATGGGTAGCGCGGCATCAGATTACAAACTCTTTAGATACCCGGGCGCCTTCCGATAGATCGTCCTTCGTTGCAGTTCCATCTCCAATTCTACCCTGTAGGATAGCTTTCTAATGTGTCGCCATGCGTCCGCACAGCACTTCTAACTGGCCGAGGAATCAAGGAACCTATTTCCCTATGCATTGAGATGCTTCGTCGAGGTATGGAGAATCTTTGAGTCGCTCTTGACGGGATTGCGCACCGCTTGCGCTGGTTTTACTGATTCACGGCGCAGCCCGAATCCGGATGTGGACTACTCGATGGGACGAGTTACTTCCTTTGCTAGCTCCAAACCAGTTTTCCTTCTCGATCCCGGAAGCTCCGGTAACCAGCTTCGTGGTGGAATGCGAGCACCCAGATCATCACTGCATTGGGACACGAAGCCCGAGTGCACAAGTCTCCGGCTTCTACCAAAAGGCGCATCAACGGGGGACGCCGTATGATCGCATCCTTGACCTTCTGCTTGAGGCCATTCGGCCGAATCGGTTTCTGCTCCGGCCACATTTCATGAAAAGTCCGGGTAGAGTAACCGACACGAATCATGCGTGCGCATGCCTGGCGGAAGGTCGTTGGATGAAGGTGATCAGCCAAAGCTTCTGGAATGAATTTGATTTCGAGCCCGCACTGCCTGGTGAGGCGATACCCCAGTTCGGAATCCTCAACGGCGGCAAAGGGAAATTCTTCACTGAAAGGAAAGCGCTTGAGTAGTTCCGTCTTAGCGGAAACATTACTCGTATAAAAGTGGTGCCAGGTCGGATGCGTCCCTGCGAGCAAATCTTTATAGTCGAACTGGATTGGGCCCTCGTCGAGCCACCGCATGAAGGGCGTGATCACCTGCCCGGTCGTACTCCATTGGGTGAGCCCAAGCGCCGCCACTTCGAGAGCCGGATACTGCTGGTGCAAGCCCAGGTGAGACGCCACCAGTGTGGGCGAGGCAAAGATGTCATCGCCCAGAAACAGGCACAGGGGAGGATCGAGCAGGGACACTCCCAGATTGCGCGCTTTGGCCGGACCTGCGTTCTGCTGACAAACGTAACGAATCGCCAGCGGCGACCTCAGCAGGTAGTCGTGCATCTGGGTTTGGGTCGAATCGGTGCTGCCATCGTCGACAACCACTACCTCGAAGTCTGTGAAGGTCTGACGTTCCAGGTGTGCCAGACATTGCATTAGAGCATCGCTGCGATTGTGAGTAGGAATGACAATGCCCAGAGCTTTCATCAAGACTGTCTTTCTGGCCTTCCACCCAGTTGCGTGCTGGCGCTCGCACGCGCGGTACACCGCAGGCTACCACCCGCAGTTTGTATAATAAACATTGTAGCGGCTGTCCGTTCCAGGGTCATGCAGGCAGAGCATTCCCCGGGACGATGGAGACTTCGTGCCGCTCGCCGCCATCGCCCGGGGGAATGTCCGGTGGATCGCAACTCTGATGCAAAGGATCTTTGAATGCTCAACTGGGCGGCAAGATATTACCCGATCGTAAGAATACTGAAAGCCCACGGCCTCTACGAAAAGGGTTCCGTACTCGAGATTGGTTCTGGTCCGGTCGGTCTCGGGCGCTTTCGCAAGGTGCCGTTCGTCGGGTGCGACATCTCCTTCCCCTATGAGCCGGTGTGGCCGATGACGCCGCTCATCGCGTCGGCGGCGGAGTTACCACTTGAAGACAATGAATTCGACGTTGTACTGGCGTCCGATGTTCTCGAACACATTCCACCGGACCTGCGCAAGGCAGTGATTGCCGAAACATTACGCGTGGCCGGAAAACTCGTGATCTTCGGATTCCCTTGCGGCAAGGCTGCATGGCAGGCCGATCGGGAGCTTCTGGACACGTACGTCAAGGCGAATCGAACACCGCCGAACTGGCTTACCGAACACATGGAAGCGCAATTCCCTGAGCCTGAAGTCTTCGAAGGAATCGATGGTTGGGAGATCGAGCAACAAGGCAATGAAAGCATCGGCTTTCATTCCTGGTTGATGCAGAAGGAGATGTCTGGCAGATTTGTGCGGGCTTCGTCGCTCGCCATGCGGATCGCGCCTTCCTTGTTGGAGGTATTCCTTGGAAGGGCTGATCGAGGTCCTTTTTACCGGCAGATCTTCACGCTGCGCCGCGTGAGCAATGACTGATTCCCAGCTGGGCGCTCCCCGGCACAGCCGGCTTCGCCGCATCACGAACCTCGTGTTCAGCTTTTTTCTCGGTCAGGGTGCACTGCAGGGGATCGGCGTCATCACTGGGCTGTTCCTGATCCGGGCGCTGAGCGTGAGCGACTATGCCCGATTTGGCCTGGCATCGGGATTCCAGGCAACGACTTCCATCCTGATGGATCTTGGCTGCGCCAGCACGATCATTCCGCTGGTTGGCGAGCGGGCACTGGACCCTGTCGTGGTGGGAAGATATGTGCGTGGAGCGAGGACGCTGCGGAACCACGCGTTCTGGATTCTTTCGCCCTTTGCCAGTGTCATCTTCCTCGTCGTCACGCATCGACAGAGGTGGCCATGGCCGATCCAGATCGCCCTGCTCGTATCGGTGCTGGTGGGTCTTTATTCCAGCGGATCTCTCTCGTACTATTCCGCGCCGCTGATACTTCATCGGCGGCTCCGCGACGTCTTCATGCCCCAAAGCATCGCCGGCGCCGGCAGGCTCTTGGCCTACGTCGTGATGAGTGCTGTCGGAGGGCTCAACTCATGGACGGCGGCAGGATTAGGCGCTCTGAATATTACGGTCAATGCGAAACTCCTGGAGATCAAGGCTCGCCGGCTGATGCGCTGGCCAAAGGCCGATGATCCCGCGGTTCAGAAAGAGATTCGCAGCTACGTGTTGCCTGCGTCTCCGGCGATTATCCTGGGAGCGTTTCACGGCCAGGTTGCGTTGTTTCTCATCGGCATCTTCGGCAGTACCGTGAGCATTGCCGAGGTCGCTGCACTGGGGCGGCTGGGCCTGCTCTTCAATGTTCTGATGACGTTCAATGTGGTGGTTGTGGAACCACATATCGCCCGCCTGCATCGCGGCAAACTGCTTCAGACGTATCTTCGGCTGATCGGGTTGGCGCTGGTCGGCGGTGCGGCGCTGGTGGCGTTCTCGTTCGCAGCGCCCTCGGTATTTCTCTGGTTGATGGGGCCGAAGTACGGGCAACTTCGAAGTCTGATTGGCTGGGTGGTTTTGACGGCGTGCATCAATTACATCGCAGGTCTGCTGTGGATCATGAATCGGTCGCGCAAGTGGGTCTTCTGGCGTGGAACGATCGCCGAGATCTCTCTGCTGGTGATCGTTCAGGTTGGATTTCTGCTGATCTTTGGCGTTCGCAATACCAGAAGCGCAGTCATGTTTAACTTCGCTTCTAGTTTCTGTTATGTGATCGCCCACCTTTATGTGGCCATCTACGGCTTCCTCAAGGGGGAACGCGCCCCCGCACGGGAATCTGAGATTCTGCCGATTGTTCCCTGAGCGGTGTCGGAGCGGGTGTTCTCCTGAGGAATCCAGAGGCGCTAGTCGAGAATCTTCTCGTCCTCTGTCAAAATCCTGACTCATAAATTCGCTTTGCACGGCCGAGCAACGAAGACATCCAGCAATTCGCTTGGGAACGCGCTGCCGATCCATTCGTGACCACGACATTCGCGCATGGTATCAACAAGCAGTAAAATTACATGTAGGAGTGATCAGGGCGTGCGGGTATCAGTCGCGATGTGTACATACAACGGAGCTGCTTATCTTCGTGAGCAATTGGAGAGTATTGCGCGACAGACCCGGCTGCCGGACGAACTGGTGATATGCGACGACGGCTCATCCGACGCCACTCCAAACATCGTGGAAGAGTTTGCGCGTACTGTTTCGTTTCCGGTCAAGTTTTTCCGCAATCCTCAGAATCTTGGTTCAACCCGGAACTTTGAGAAGGCGATCGGGCTTTGCACCTGCGATCTAATCGCCCTAAGCGACCAGGACGATATCTGGATGCCGGAAAAGCTATCACGTCAGGCAATCATGATGGAAAACGAACCACAATTGGGCGGGGTTTTCACAGACGCTCATCTGATGGACGCTGAATCTAAGATTAATGAGCAATTGTTGTGGTCACGCCTCGCCTTCACTCCACAATTGCAGATGAAGTTTCAACGCGGGGGCGGTATCGCGCAATTGCTGAAGAAAAGCTTTGTTACAGGTGCAACCCTCATGATACGAAGAGATGTTCTGCAACCTATCTTGCCGATTCCTGGTTCTTGGGTTCATGATGGCTGGATAGCGTGGATGCTGGCCATATACTCGAAACTAGCCTTAATCAACGAGCCACTTATTGCCTATCGCGTCCATGGCAATCAACAATTCGGCGTCCCGACCGCATCATTGAAAGAGAGAATCGGAGCGGCTAGGTCCGTTGGCAAGACGCCCTACATATCGATTGCCCGCGAATACCAGGAGTTGGAGCGCCGGCTAGCAGAACGCAACGACCCAAAGGGAAACGCTATTTTACCGGCGGTCCGCCAAAAAGTCGCATTTTTATACGAACGCGGCAGCGTATCAGACAATCGTATTTCACGCCTTCGCTTCGTCTTGCGGAACACAAGAAATTATCACCGCTATTTTTCCGGGCTTAGAGGCATGGTCAAAGACATCGTCATCTGACACCCAAAGACCTATTCGCATTTAAGAGTGAAACTATGAAGCTTAGACAAAATATCGTTGGTGTTGAATGTATTCCACGCATTTGCTCAACGTAAGACGTACCCGTATAAGCTGGCTCGCGCTTGCGGCGATAGCTCTCGCGCTGGTTGGCGTCGTTACGTTCGCATCTACGCAAGTTTACACCCTTCCCAGGCAGATACCAGTTGTTCTTCTCTTTGCGATCCTTGCTTACATAAATTATCGCCTCGGTCAAAGGGACGTGCTCTACCCCGGCTTCATCTTCTCGTTCTTGTGGTTTTGCACGTTTGCTCTATACGTATTCTGCTTTGTCAACGTGGATGACATTACTCTAACCACGGATTCCTTATTACTTTCAGGAGTCATGGCGTTTACCCTCGGTAGCTATCTGGCCATGTTCTTCCCGAGGCTAAAAGGTGTCATGGGCTACCTCTGGGATGTGTCGGATTCTGGCTGTGGGAAGGTCATTGCATTACTCTGGGTGATCGTAGTATTTCCACTGTTTTATCGCGACATTGTAATATCAGCCGGTGCGGGTTGGTTCCCGTCGCTAGCACTTGCTCGGGATGCATTTGTAAATATGATGCTGGAGAAAAAGACGCCATACAGCAGCATCTTGACGAGCTCGTTACCGGCGATTTCTGTAATGGTCGCGCTAGTCTTTGCCCTGGACAAAGATGTGCGGGATTTTCGCAAAGCAACAATCTTTTCGATTGTATTGGCTTTTGTGATTGGAATAATGACCACGAGCCGCACACAAATGCTGTCCTTGTCGTTGGGCCTAATCGCGATTTGGCATTTCAGAGAAAAGCAACGATCTTTCTTTTCCAGCGCAAAAAAACTTGCACCGGCAGTCCTTTTGCTGATGGTGTTGCTCGGCGTCGTCGCCCTTGTCGTCAAATCCGAAGCCAAAGATACACAAGAAGCGGGCTATGCGTCGACTCAAATCGTCCGCTATGTTGTGGGTGGAATTCCTGCTCTCAACGTAGCCGTAGCCCATCCGGAAAGATATAAGCTGATTGAGTCTAGTAGCAGTGCGCTTCCGCGAGCATTGCAACCGATTGCTGCGCTATTCCATCTTAGTGATCAGAGCGACAGAGCCGTTGACGTAAACTTTGTCGAAGTTCCATTTCCGGTGAATACGTACACCGCATACTATCCTTATTACCTGGCGCTCGGCATCGCGGGCGTCATCCTGTTTGGATTATGCGCGGGGATGCTTCATGGTTGGCTATACAACATGGCGATCCACGGCAGCCAGGCTGCAATGTTCCTGTATTGTTTCTATCTTTACCAGCTAACAATGACCATCTTTGCGGATCAGTATACGGGCACTGTATTGCTGCACAATTTTGAGATTCTGTTGTTTATGTGCGTATACTACGGTTTTTTGCGGCGCCTGAATTGGCTCCCTGGAGAACGTGGCTATGCTTGAGGGAACGTCAGTGGCGTCTGGTGTTGAGCGCTTTAAATTACTCGTTGTAATAGTTCTCTATAAGCAGCGCCCGTCTGAATCGGCTGCCTTCTCGACATTGTGGACTGCGATATCGCGCAGCGATCGAAGAGAAGCGGACATAAAGGCCTTGCTCTTTGACAACACGCCGGATGCATGCGAACCGGGTATCCTGCCAGATGGAGTCGTATATGTGGCTGCAAGACAAAATGCGGGGTTGGCGGCAGCTTATAACCGCGCCCTGGAAATCGCAAACGAAGAGGGCATCGACTGGCTCTTGACGTTGGATCAGGATACATCGCTGCCTGACCATTTTCTGTCCAGCCTGGAGGTAATTACATCCAGTATCGGATCGGATCAGAGGATAGCCGCGATTGTTCCACAGGTCTTCGATAAAACCAGAATGCTTTCTCCTAGCTGGTGGCACTGGAATACCTTTCCTAAATATTTCCCTCTCGGCTTCATTGGAGTTTCACACCGCAACGCTTCAGCATTCAATTCGGCATCTACCTTGCGGGTGAGCGCGATCCGCGCGATCGGTGGCTATGATCCGAGATTTTGGCTTGATTATTCGGACGCATATCTTTACCGCAAGATCTACAAACACGGCATGTATATCTATGTGGCAGGCAATATTCAGGTTGAACACGAATTCTCGGTGCTGGATATGAACAGGGGGGTCTCACTATCTAGATATCAAAACATATTGAGCGCAGGCTGCGCATTCTGGGATATGGAGCTTGGATGGCTCGCAGGACTCGATTACACCGGAAGGCTGATTTATAGAACGTTTTATAAGCATCTTAAGCATGGTCACCATCCGGCGTTTCGCCGTGCAAGTCTCCAGATGCTTAAGAAGAGATTGTTTCAGTCTAGAAAGCGTCGAATAGAAGAGTGGGAAGCAGAAATCAAAACTCGGATATCTTAGACCGTTTACATGTCGATCCTGCCGGGCCGGCAATGGTTCGCCAGACTGTTTCAGTCTGCATGGCGACCTATAACGGCAGCCGTTTCATCAAACAGCAAATCTCGTCGATTCTTGAGCAGACCGCCCGCGTCGATGAAATCATCATTGTTGACGACGCATCGAGTGATAACACGGTCGACATTCTAAAATCATTGTGCGACGCAAGGTTTATGCTGCTCCAGAACCAAATCAATATCGGCGTTGTGCGTAGCTTCGAGAGATCGATCATGCATGCTACCGGCGACCTTATTTTTCTCTGTGATCAAGACGATATCTGGAGGCCAGATAAGGTAGAGCTTTTCAAGCAATTGTTTGCGTCGCACCCGGACATCACGATCGTAATCAGCGATGCGAATGTGATCGACGAGCACGGTAAGAAGGTTCGTGAATCATGGTTCGGTTTCCCTCGATTTATACCTGGGCTTCTGGCGAACTTAAGGCGCAATCGGTATACCGGTTGTTTGCTGGCTTTGAGAAAGTCGGTTCTTGCGTATTGCTTGCCCATTCCCCCCCGCGTTCCCATGCACGACATGTGGATTGGGATCCTGTGCCAACTGTACGGCAAGGTCGGATATCTCCCCGAACCTTTAGTTAGTTATCGGAGACACAGGGACAATGTAACGTCCGAGAAGCATGCATCCTTCCTGCAGATGGCTACCTGGCGCTTCTGGCTCTTTTGGGAGTTAGCGAAGCGTTTGCTGAAGATGCAACGCGAATCGGCCCCGAACCAAGATTGTAATTTGCTATGATCGGGCAATAGTATGACCAATTCGAAACCTAGCTGTTGTGTCACGGCATCAATTGTTCTGTATAAGAATGATGCGCTGCAGGTGAGGGCAGCAATCCGAAGCTTCCTTTCTTCACCGTTGGATGTGAAGATCACCGTTGTCGATAACTCGCCCGACAGCCTGCTCCGTTCAGTGGTCGGGGAAGAGGGAGCAGACTATATCTTTGCCGGAAAGAACATTGGGTTTGGCCCGGCGCATAATATTGCCATCCGCAACTGTATGGGCCAATCTGACTATCACCTGATTTTGAACCCGGACGTGACTTTTGGGCCCGAAACGCTCCCTATGCTGCATCAATTTATGGAAGCCAACTCTACGGTCGGATTGGTAATGCCTAGAATTCTTTATCCGGATCTTCGCGAGCAGCGGCTTTGTAAACTGTTGCCGACGCCGTTGGATCTGATTCTGAGACGCTTCCTTGGCAAATTAGGCCATCGCTTCGCGAACCGCAGGATGGCGCGCTATCTGCTTGAAGATGTGGATCTCACGAATCCACGTTTTGTTCCAAGTCTTTCGGGTTGCTTTATGTTTGTCCGTAGGGAGGCTCTCCAATCGGTCGGACTATTTGACGAACGTTTCTTTCTCTACTTGGAAGACGTCGATCTTTGCCGACGCATCGCGGAACAGTGGGAAACCGTCTTTTATCCGGGCGCTACCATCATTCATGAATATGCGAACAGTTCATATCGAAACTTGCGCCATCTTCGTTTGCATTTGATATCAGCTTGGAAATACTTCAACAAGTGGGGATGGCTGCGTGACCCGTTGCGAGATGCGTTGAATGCCCGCATGCACGATTGACTCATTTACGCCGAAGTAAACATCCTTTGGCTTCGGAGTATCAAAGGAGCAGCGCTGTTTAGTTGGAGACCCCTGGCTTACTCTTACCCAGAGCCCGCCTTAGCGTCGCAACCTTGGTGCCAGCAGCCGGATCACTCGTCAGGCGTCGATATCCACCACGGAAGAGAGCGACAACTACTCCCAGGAAAAAGCCGAAGGCAGTAGCTCCAATGACAATCAGGCTTCTCTTAGGGCCGGATTTCCTGTCAGGAACAATCGCGGGATCCACCACTTGTATCAGAGCGCCCTCTTTTGCCTCGTCAAGCTTAGCCACTTCAAACTGCCGCGCCAGGATGTCAAAGATTGTCTCGTAATACTTGACGTCGCGTAACCCACGCACGTATTCCATGCCGGCCTTTGGAACAAGCCCCTTAGGGATGAGAATCTCGTTTCCGTGACTGTCCTCAGAGCCACCCAGCTTCGCCAACTGCGCTCGCAGCCCTGTCAACTCCTGCTGAGCTTGGACCAGTTCAGAATTCTCGCTTGTCGCGTAGGTTTGCAATCCTTGGACCTGCACTTCACGTGCCGTTATCTGTGCTCGCAACGAGGTGGCCGATTCGATCAGGGCTCGTTCCTGGCTATCCGGTTGAATGACGCCCGTCTTAAGTTCTGTCTGTTCCAGGGCTTCCTCAGCGTCAGCCAGGTTGTTCTTGGCTTGCTCCAGCTCCCGCTGGAAGAAAAGTCTGCGTTGCGATGCTTCCGAAATCGCCAAATGTTCGGACAAATCTCGAAACTGATCCACGTAACCGTTGGTAAGCTCCGCCGCGCGGTTCGCATCGTGGTCTTGCACAGAAATGTGAATCAATCCATCCTTGTTCCCGCCATCCACTAAAGTTTGGCTTTCAAAAGCCTTGCGCGCGTCCGAGAGATAGCGTGAGCGATATTCACGCATGAGCCCGAACTTCTGCACCATGGCGTCTTCCACTACGCGGCTCTGGAACATCGCTACATAACGGTCATTGGAGTTCTTCAGCCCCAGGCCGCCACCAGCCAGAGCAGCCATCCCCCCGAGGCTGCCGAGCTGAGAAGCAAGTGCTCCCGCCATGGAGCCGCCTTCCTGCGGCGGCAACAGCGTCGTTGTTGCCGTATAGCTTACCGGAAGAAGTAACGACACAATAATCGCCAGGATTGCAAAGGCCGCGGTAAGATTCAGCACCATGCGCTTGTTTTCAGCGATGATAATGCCTAGATCGAGCAAGGATATCTCGCGTTCATCTGCCGCATGTCCCGCGACCGGTGGGTCATGCGGGGCAACCGCACGTTCGATCATCTCAGGAGGCGCGTCTTCACGTATCATCGGTTCCTGTCGTTGCATTCCTGCTATTGAATTACGGGGCAATGATGGTAAGTGCCGCAGCCCCCAGCGCTAGCGAGGAGAACAGCTGGGAATAGGCAAGTACGGTACGCAACGTTCCGGGTTTGTACGTCTTTTCCGGCACTATAATCGTATCGCCGGGATACACCCGTATGTTTTTGAACTTCTCAGCCCAGAGTCCCTTTCCGAGGTCGCTGCTGACCACTTCGCCGTCCGCGCGAATCAAGAACGAATGCTTGTAATCCGCATCCCGGTTCGGCCCTCCGGCCAGCCCCAGGTATTCGCCAACCCGGCGGCCTGTGGCGTACAAAAAGGAGTTCTGATCGTACACGGCGCCCACCACGTTCACCGTAGCCGGCACCGACGGTACGCTGAAGTGGTCGCCATCCTCCATCGAAATCTCCGGAAGGCTAACGGTTCCGCTGCTCGTCGGCACAAACGTCAGCACGATGCGCCCCGTCGCGCGAATCTGCCGCAGGCTCGTCAGCAGGTTCTGCTCATTTGCCTGTGCCGACAGGTCTGCCGATGCATCCTGCGCGGATCCCGTCCCTGACGCCGCGACCGCCATGTTGCTGCGCTGAATCTCCATGCTCAGGTTCTGCACGTATTCATCGATGCGCGCCTGTTGCATCGCCCGCGTCGATTCACGCGTATACTCCGAGCCGTATAAATACGCATTCGGTGTGAACCCTCCAGCCCGCTCCACCAGGTGGTGGAACGTCTCTCCCGGCTGCACCGAGTACACGCCCGAATGCACGAACTCCCCACTCAGCGTCACCAGCTTCGTCTGCTCCGCAGTCGGAACGCGGATGTCAGCCTCCGAGAAGATCGAGACCACATCGCCTGCCTGCAACTCCATATCCTGCGAGCTGTCGTGCTGCAGCACCAGCTTGCCCAGGTCGAACGATATCAGCGTCGTCTTCAACGTATCCGTGTCCTGGCGTTGGATTACGGCATAATCCCAATCAATCTCGGGCGCAAGTTTCTTCACCTCGGTGCGCTGCGCCGGCGCTGGACCATTGAGATTGTCCGACTGCTGTGCAGCCAGTGAAGAGTTGCTGCCCCGCTGCTGCGCATTGACCCGCTGGTTCTGCTGCGAACCATACTGCCCCTGCTGCGAGCCATCCGCGTTCTGCCCGATCTGGTCTTGCGCGAACCCATCCTGGTTATCACGCATACCGGCCGCGTTGTTTGACCCGTTGCCAGAGACCCCATTTGCATTCGCGTTCGGACTCTGCTGCGAGCCATATTGGCCTTGCTGCCCATAGCCCTGCTGCCCGTTCATACCCCCCTGCGACCGTGGCCTCAGCGTGACCGGGTTGCCGTCAGTCGGCTGCCGCATGTTGGAGAAGTAGGGAATCGGCTCAAACTCCGGAGCTGGCAAGCCAAGCTGCGCCCGCTTCCACCAGTAGTTTCGTGTGATCAGGGAATCCTTATCCGGAATCAGATCGCTCACCCGCATGCCCGCATGCCACGCAAACCGCCCAGGATTTGCAATATTGCCGCGCAGGGTCACTGTCTTCTGATACCGCGGGACAATCGAGTACACGTGCACCAGATCGCCATCCGCCAAGGGTGTCTTCAGGCCGTTCGCATCGTAAGCCACTTCCATCGCATATCGGTCGTGATGCTCAGAGATGCGCTCGATCGACACGCGTGCCTCAGCCGCCACCGCCGACACGCCTCCCGCATCCCTGATCAGCCCGTCCAGCGACTCGCCCTCCCGCAGTTCATAGATCGCCGGCGTCCGCACGCTGCCCGTAATCGCAACCTCGGCTCCCACCGCCGGGATGAAGATCACGTCGCCCGGCAGCAGCTTCACATCCTTCGACTTATCGCCGTGAACCAGCAGACCGTACAGGTCGAAATCCGTAACAACCTCGCTCCCGCGCCGCAACTCAATGTGCCGCATCGACCCCTGTACCGACGGTCCGCCGCTGGCAAACACCGCATCCACTAGTGTGCTCAGCGAACTCACCGTGTACACGCCCGGGCGCCGCGCCTGTCCCGCCACATAAACCTGGATCGCGCGAATCTGCCCAATGTCTGCGGTCAAATCGAAGTTGCGATACACCCGCCCGATCGCCTTTCGCAGATGCCCATCCAGCTCCGAGAACGGCATGCCCGCCACGTGCACCGGTCCCACCTGCGGCAGATAGACCTCGCCCGCCCGATCCACCTGCAGGTTGGCTTGAAAGCTGACCTGTCCCCACACCCGCACGCGCAGTTCATCGCCCGGCCCGATCACGTAATCGGAGGGAACCGGCGTCATGTTCAGCGGCGCAAATGTCGATGGCACCCGCCGAAACAAATTCGCTCCAAAGATCGGCAACACCTGGCTCGTCGTCGAAGCAATAAACTTCTGGAACTCCGTCAGCGGCTCCGGCGGAAGCAGCATCTGCTGCTGAGAGTTCGTGCCGTTTGGTTGACCTTGCCGCGAATTCGGCTGACCCATGTCGGTGTAATTGTTGTTTTGATTCTGCGTCTGCCCCCCAAACGTTCCGGGTACGCTCGCTCCGCTCTGGGGATTCCCATTCATCTGCTGACCGTTGCCCTGGTCCTGACCCATGCAGTCCGCAGAGCTTGCCAGCATCGGATCAGAGCAATCCGGATTTGTAGAAGTCTGTGAGCCGCTTGGATAGCCTGAAGGAGACGATTGCTGCTGCTGCGCGTTCGCAGCAGCCACCAGCAACGGCATCAGTACGAAGAACCCAAGCTGCCTAACCGTTCGGAGGGAAATTTCGGATCGGCAACGGGCGGGGCCAAGGGTCCAATCTGCACTGCCCACGCCATACTTAGGGTCACTCATACAACTCCAAGTCTACCATGATCAATCACTATTTCCTGCCCCACCGAAGCCATCCCCACCCTCCGCGCGGGCCTCACTCTCCCGCCTACCAGCAGTGCAAAGCCACTCACTTTAAGCTCCTCCGCAGGTGCGTCCCTGCCACTCACTCTTCCTCCCAATCCATGCTACGGAGCACGGCCTTCTTCCACTGCTTACACAGCCGCGCGCGTCTCCCGGCCTCCATCTGCGGCTTCCACACCTTGTCGATCTCCCAGCCTTCGGCAAGCTGCTCCGTGCCCTTGAAAAACCCCGAAGCCAGCCCCGCCGCATACGCTGCCCCCTGCGCCGTGGTCTCCCGCATCGCCGGCCGGACCACCTCGCGGTCCAGGATGTCGGCCTGAAACTGCATCAGCAGATCATTGGCCACCATCCCACCATCGGTCCGCAGCTGCGCCAGCGAGATCCCCGCATCCCCCTCCATCGCCTCCACCAACTCGAGTGTCTGGAACGCCGTAGCCTCCAGCACCGCTCTCGCCAAGTGACCCTTGTTCGCATAGCGCGTCAACCCCACAATCACCCCGCGCGCATCGGCCTTCCAGTACGGCGCATACAGTCCCGAGAACGCCGGCACAAAGTACACCCCGCCGTTATCGATCACCGTCTGCGCCAGCGCCTGGATGTCCTCACTGCGTTCGATCAACCCCAGGTTATCCCTCACCCATTGCACCAGCGCCCCCGTAATCGCCACGCTGCCTTCCAGCGCATACACCGGCTTCTCCCCTCCAAACTGGTACGCCACAGTCGACACCAATCCATGCGTCGACACCTTCAGCTCCCCCGTGTTCATCAGCAGAAAACAACCTGTCCCATACGTGTTCTTCACCTGCCCCGGCCTGAAGCATGCCTGCCCCACCAGCGCCGCCTGCTGATCTCCCAGCACCCCGCAAATCGGAACTCCCGCCAGCACCCCACTCTTCAGCTCTCCAAAGTGCTCGCTGCTGGACCGTATCTCCGGCAACATCCCCCGCGGAATCCCCAGCAGTTCCAGAATCTCCCGGTCCCACGCAAGCGTCCGCAGATTCATCAACTGCGTGCGGCTCGCATTTGTCACATCGGTGACATGAACGCCCCCGTCCACGCCCCCCGTCATATTCCAAAGCAGGTAGCTGTCGACATTTCCAAACAGCAGCTCGCCCCTCTCCGCATCCGCCCTCGCCCCCTCCACATGATCCAGAATCCATGCAATCTTTAGACCGCTGAAGTACGTACTTAGTGGCAGCCCCGTCGTCTCGCGCAGCCGATCCTTCCCACCCTCGCGGCTCAGCGCCTCCACCCCCTCGGCCACCCGCGTATCCTGCCACACCAGCGCGTTGTAGACAGGCACGCCCGTGCGCTTATTCCAAACCACCGTCGTCTCCCGCTGATTCGCGATCCCCAGGCTATGGATGTCCTTCGCCAGCAGCCCGCGCGCCCCGGCCGCCTCTTCGATCACCTCCTGCGTGCGCCGCCAGATCTCCAGCGGATCGTGCTCCACCCACCCCGGCCGCGGATAAATCTGCTCATGGTCTCTCTGCGCAACCGACACCACCCGGCAGCGACGATCAAAGATGATGCATCGCGTACTCGTCGTCCCCTGATCCAATGCCGCGATATACCCCGCAACCCCACCACCCATCGACATCTCCTTTGCCTTTGGTTCTTGGTTGTCATCCCGGAGGGATCTACTTCTTCTTCGCCGTTGCCGTTGCTTTTCTTTCTGTCATTCCCCCCGGGAATCTGCTTCTTCCTTTGCCGTTGTCGTTGCCCCTGAGATAGGTCCGGGCTTTAGCCCGGACAACCAACCGACCCAATCGACTGGGCTTTAGCCCCTGAGACTGCGATCTCTTTCGCGCCCGAGGAAATACTACAGGCCCAAGTCACATCCCGCGCAAACGCAACAACGGCGCGTCATCGACGCGCCGTTGCACTTTCCAAATCTTAGAAGCGTTACGCGAACGAAGACACCGCCGAAGCCTCGTCATCCTTGACGTCGAACACCGTCACCAGCTTCGTGATCACGAGCAGGTCGCGCACCTTGCTGGTCAGGTTCAACAGCTTCAACTCACCACCCGCGTTCTTGACCGCGGTATACGCGCTCACCAACTCTCCCAGGCCTGAGCTGTCGATGTAGTTCACGTCAGCCAGGTTCAGCACAATCTTTTTCTGCCCCGCGGCCACCAGCTTCCGAACCTCGTCGCGCAGCGTGACGCCGCCCTCGCCCAGGGTGATCTTCCCACT
>JBEKFF010000016.1:0-27772 GCA_050013455.1 Acidobacteriaceae bacterium
GTTGCTTTTGCTTTTGCTTTTGCTTTTGCTTTTGCCGTTGCTCTTGCTTTTGCCGTTGCTTTTGCTTTTGCCGTTGCCGTTGACTTGGCATTTGCCTCTGAGATAGGTCCGGGCTTTAGCCCGGACACTATCCCAGCCTCAAACCTCAGGGCTTTAGCCCCTGGGATATTCTCTTCGCCCACGACCACGCCGTCATCTCGGCCGAAGTCAGCTCTAATTCCCCACGCAACTAAAGCTACCCGCTACCTTCGGATCGCCCTTCACATACCGCGCCTCCTGCGGAAACACGCACACCGGCCGCGTCCTCACCACACCCTTCGTCTGATCGTCGCCAACATACTCGCTCGCCGTCAGCGTCCCCGGCCCCGTCCCCGCCTCCACCCAGCGCTCCAGCGCCGTGAACACATCATGCTGCGCATCCCCCCTCACGGCATCGCCGTCCTGCCCAAAGTCCACCACCCCCGGCCCGCCATCGCAGTGCAGCATCCCCGGCACCATGTACAGCCGCACCGCCGCATCCGCAGCGCTCTTCCCCATCGAAGCCACCACCCCGTCGTAATATTCCACCGAACTCAACGCCGGAATCGCGGGATCATTCCAGCCGTGATACATCAGCAGCTTCCCACCCCGCGCCGCAAACGGCTTCAGATTCGTGTCCGTAGCATTCAGCGCCTCCCCCGTCTTAGCCAACGCCGTCTGCGAATCCCGATCGAAATCAAACGTCCCCAAATTCCAATCCTCGCGCCCATACACAAAGTCCCTGAAATACCCCAGCCCGAAGTACATCATCGCCGTCGGATCGCCCTGCGCCTTGCCCACCATCCACCCGTCCCAACTCCCCTTCGCATCCTCCGCCCCCGGCGAATACCCAGGAAACACCGCCTTCCTCTGCGCATCCACCTTCGCCGCATACAGCGACTTCAGCGTAGCCAACTGCCCCGCCGTCAAACACCCATCCGTTTCCGCTCCCGCGCAAGCCAGCACCGCCGGATCGAACCCGCACTTCGCCAGATTCCCCACCACGCCATCCTTCAACCCATCCTGCCCATCGCAAGCCGCCAGCACCGCCGCCGTAATCGCCGGCAGCTTGCTCGCCGGCAGATACGCTCCCGGACCCGCCATCAGCGCCTGATCATCCGCCGTAGCCGCCGAAATCAACGCCGTCCAGTTATACGCCGGAGCGCCCGCCAGGATCCCATCAAAATCCTCCGGAAACCGCTGCGCCTCCATCAGCGCCTCTCTCCCGCCATCCGAGCAGGCCGTGAAGTACGCATGCACCGCCGCCTTCCCATAAAACGCCTTCACCAGCTCCTTCGTCTGCACCGTCATGTCATGCACCGCGCGCCACCCAAAGTCCTTCACCTTCTCCGGATGTCCCAGCGCAAACTTCGCCCCCATCTCCGGATGCCCCGTATCCGTTCCCGACGTCGCATAGCCCTCCGCCATCGCGGCCGCCATCCCCTCGTAGTCAATCTCCCCCGCAAAACCGCCATTGCCCAGCGCGCGATACTGCCCGCTCCACCCCACCGGCAGCCACACTTCGGTCTTAATGTCCGAATCGCCCGAAGGCGTATCCGTCACCATCACGCGACAGAACCCCGGCAGCGTCCCCACCTGCTTCGCCCCCAGCTTCTTCACATCCGCCAGCACCGCACCCGCGGCCTCGAGCGTAGCCGACGTCACCTTCGCCCCCTCCAGCGTGACCGCCGTCAACCCCGCACAGCGCGCCTCCACCGTTCCCCGGGCGGAAGCCGGCGCCGCCTGTTGTCCCAAACAATACCCACCCAAAACCATCCAGAAACCCACCGCGGAAACTATGTATGGACGCATAAAATGCACTATACGCTCCGCCGAGCGCGTCCTCGCGCGGCTTCCCGCGTCTAAGCAAATCTAAGGAGAGATCATGCGTCGCACTGCATGGATATGGGCCGTCGGTTCTGCTGCCTGGACCTTCGACGCCATCGTCAACCTCTACTACCGCAACCGCCCCCACGCGGAGCTCGCCTTCATGGTCGCCGTCATGTTCGGCATCGCCTGGGCCTTTTACTCCCGCCAGCAAACCCGCTAGCCGCGTTCAATACTCCTCGACAGCGAACCCTCTAAACGATCGTCCGCCCCCATCGGCGCCACTCCGATCTGCGCCGCCCAGCACCTCGTGCACCGCCTCCAGAACGTTGGTGGGCACCGAGTCCGTGATGCACGAACAGAACAGGCTCTTCGGCTCGCCCGGCTGCGCAATCTTCACGATCAATTGTTCCGGATACGCCGCCCGCACCCGCTCATCCAGCCCCGCCTCCGGCCAATGTGAGTTGCGCCCAATCAGCAGCACGTCAAAGCTGTTCTGCGCCATCAACGCCATCGCCTCATCATTGTGACCGACGGCGGACACCGAAAATCCAGCGCGCAGCAGCAACGCCGATCGTGAATCTCTCAGTACCGGATCATGGGAAACAACCAGAATGCGCTTTTGCACAAGAGCCTCGCTCGGGCATCCATGCCCCTTGCAGAAGGCTCGTTCAAAAATTGGGCCGACAAGCCGTTAGATGCACCCCCAGCCCCAGCGACCGCCTCCCCCCAAAAGCAAAGGCCCAGGCATCGCCCAGGCCCCGCCCTCTCTACGCTCTACACTCTACCCTCTACACTCTGCTTTCCTACTTCCCCATCACCCGCTGCATCGTCTCACCAATCTCCGCCGGCGATACCACCACATGAATCCCCGCAGCCGTCATCGCCGCCATCTTGCTCTCCGCCGTTCCCTCGCCGCCAGAGATGATCGCGCCCGCGTGGCCCATCCGTCGTCCCGGAGGCGCCGTCTGCCCGGCAATGAATCCCACCACCGGCTTCTTCACATACTCCCGCACAAACTCCGCGGCAGCCTCTTCCGCCGTGCCACCAATCTCACCAATCATGATGATCGCCTCGGTATCCGGATCATCATTCAACAGCCGCAGCGCGTCGATATGATTGGTTCCAATAATCGGGTCGCCACCAATCCCAATGGCCGTCGACTGCCCAATCCCCCGCTGCGTCAGCTGGTACACCGCCTCATACGTCAGCGTGCCCGACCGCGAAACAATTCCCACCGAGCCCTCTTTATGAATCCGCCCCGGCATAATCCCAATCTTCGCCTTCCCCGGCGAAATCACGCCCGGGCAATTCGGCCCGATCAGCCGCGACTTCGACTTCCGCACAACCTCCCAGACCTTGACCATATCCAGCACCGGAATCCCCTCGGTGATGCACACGATCAGCGGAATCCCCGCCGCCGTCGCCTCCAGAATTCCATCCGCAGCGGCCGGTGGCGGCACAAAGATCATCGTCGCATTCGCCCCCGTCTCCTTCACCGCCTCATCGACGGTGTTGAACACCGGCCAACCCTCAAACGTAGTCCCGCCCTTACCCGGCGTCACGCCCCCCACCACCTTCGTCCCATACTCCGCGCAGCCCTTGGCATGAAACGAACCCTCACGCCCCGTAATCCCCTGCACAATAAGCCGCGTTCCCTTACCAACCAATACTGACATCGCTTCTCCTTCGAACCACCGCTCTTGCTGTTGCCTTTGCCCTTGCTTTTCTTTCTGTCATTCCCTCTGGGAATCTGCTTCTTCTCTCGCCTTTGCCCTTGCTTTTCTTTCTGTCATTCCCTCTGGGAATCTGCTTCTTCTTCTCTTGCCTTTGCCCTTGCTCTTTTTTCTGTCATTCCCTCTGGGAATCTGCTTCTTCTCTCGCCTTTGCCCTTGCTTTTCTTTCTGTCATTCCCTCGGGGAATCTGCTTCTGTCCTCGTCCCTGCTTCTGTCCTCGTCGTTGTTCTCGCTCCTGAGATAGGTCAGGGCTTTAGCCCTGACATCAACTCCTCGCAACGAATGCGGGCTTTAGCCCCTGGGACTACTTCGATCGCACTACCCATACCCTGTCATCCTGAGCGAAGCCTCTCCAGAAACCAGGCCCTACAAGCACGAACGCCGCTGCTTACTTCTCGTCCGGCAGAGCCTCTTCCTTCACGATCTTGAAGAACTGCACTTCACGAGTCTCGCCCTCATTCCGTGCCACGTAGAACTCCGTCTCACCTGTTCCAAATTTTTTGTTTTCCGGATCCACAAACACATAATGTCCCGGCCCGCCCTTCATTTCGGTCTTGAAGATTTCGCCGACATGCAGCACGCAGGCATCAGGACCGTGTTCAAAACCGCCCTCGTTGTGTTCATAGGAGTCACACGCCAGAACGAACCGTATCCGATGATAAGTCTTGGCATCCCTATCGAACTTCTTATCAATCACCGTCCACTCTTTCCTGACACCGTCGTACGAGACAACGTGATAGCCGTTGTCAACCTTACCCTTGCACCCATTCAACACAAGCGAACCGCACAGCAGAAACGCAATCGACCCATAGGATCGACGCTTTCGAGCGGTCTCGCCGTCGCCGATCAACTCCGCGCAACCGCCGGATTTCTTGCTGCCTCCACGGCAAGGTCAGCAGCCTCCTTCATCGTTGCGCCAATCTGAACTTTCATTCCGGACTCCGCAATAATCTTGCGACCCTCTTCCACGTTCGTTCCTTCCAGCCGAAGAATAATCGGCAGTTGAACGTTCAGATTCTTCGCCGCAGCAACAACCGCCGTCGCCAGCACATCCACCCTAAGGATGCCGCCGAAGATATTAATAAAAATCGCCTTCACATTCGGATCGCTCAACAAAATCCCAAACGCATTCTCAATCTGTTCCTGGTTCGCGCCGCCGCCAACATCCAGGAAGTTCGCCGGCGCTCCGCCCGCATACTTGATGATGTCCATGGTTGCCATCGCCAACCCTGCGCCATTCACCATGCACGCAATCGAACCATCCAGCTTGATGTAATTCAGCGCAAACTTGCTCGCCTCGACTTCGAGCGGGTCTTCTTCCGAAATATCCCTCAGCTCCTTCAAGTCCTTGTGCCGGAACATCGCGTTATCGTCGAAGTTCATCTTGCAATCCAGCGCCAGCAGCTTCCCATCCTTCGTCGTGATAAACGGATTAATCTCCATCAGCGTCGAATCGGTATCCATGAACGCCTTGTACATCCCCATCATCAGCCGCGCCGCTTCCGAGATCTGCGCCGGCGCCAGCCCCAGCTTGAACGCCAACTTCCTCGCCTGGTACGGCTGAAACCCAATCGCCGGGTCCACATACTCCTTGAAGATCTTCTCCGGCGTCTCGTGCGCCACCACTTCAATCTCCATCCCGCCTGCCTGCGACGCCATGAACACCACCTGCGCCGATTCACGGTCCAGCACCAACCCCAGATACAGCTCGCGATCAATCGCCGACCCGGCTTCGATCAACAGTCGCCGCACCTTCTGCCCATGCGGCCCCGTCTGGTGCGTCACCAGCTGCATTCCCAAAATCGCCTTCGACGCGGCTGCCGCCTCCGTCATCGACTTCGCCAGCTTTACCCCGCCACCCTTCCCGCGTCCCCCCGCATGAATCTGCGCCTTCACCACCACCACAGCGTTCCCCTCAGAGAAGAGCTGCTTGGCCGCCGTGTCTGCCTCCTCCAGCGTCGTCGCCATCTCCCCATTCGGAACGGCCACTCCATACTTGCGCAGAATCTCTTTCCCTTGGTACTCGTGAATCTTCATGCGGACTCCAGCCTTACGATTTCAAGCAGGACGTTTTTTGATCCCACTATCGAGTTCATCCTAGTGATTCGCGGTTGGCACTAGCAAATACGGCTGGCGATAATCGGTGGAGCTGCGTCATTTCACCCACCCTCACGGTCCGCGCCACAAGGACCCTTTTTTTGCTACCCGAAACAGGGCTAAAGCAGTCGCTGAGTAACCCGAAACCCACCTAAACCGACACGATTTGATACGCTCAGAAGCGCCATGCCTATCCAGAACGAGCTCCGCCGCATCCTCGAACAGCGCGAAACCCTCTCGCGCCCCGAGGCTTCCGCGCTCATGGAAAGCATCCTCGCCGGCCAGGCCAGCGACATCGAATTAGCCGCCCTGCTCGGCGCCCTGGCCGCCCGCGGAGAGACCTCCGCCGAGATCGCCGGCTTCGCCTCCACCCTCCGCGCCGCCTCTAACCATCTACCTCTCAGCAACATAGAGCAGCAGGAACTCGTCGACACCTGCGGCACCGGAGGCGACGCGAGCGGCTCCTTCAACATCTCCACCGCCGCCGCCCTCGTCGCCGCGGCCGCTGGCGTCACCGCCGGGGCCAGAAAAATCATGGTCGCCAAGCACGGCAATCGCGCCATCACCTCCGCCTGTGGCTCCGCCGACGTCCTCGAAGCCCTCGGCATCCCCATCCACCTCTCCCCCACCGAAGCCGCCCAGGCCCTCCGCACCCACCACTTCGCCTTCCTCCTGGCCCCCTCGCATCATCCTCAATTGAAAGCAGTTATGCCCGTCCGCAAGGCCCTGGGAGTGCGCTCCATCCTGCATATTCTAGGCCCCCTCCTCAACCCCGCCGGCGCCCGCCGCCAGGTCATGGGCGTCTACCAGTCCCGCCTGGTCCCCTTGGTCGCCAACGCTATGATTCTGCTTGACATTCAGCACGCCATGGTAGTCCACGGCGATGGCAATCTAGACGAAATCGCCCTCTCCGGCCCCAGCGAAATCGCCGAGCTCCGCAACGGAAAAGTCACCCAATACACCATCACGCCCGAAGAATTAGGCCTCCAGCGCGCCCCTCTTTCCGCCTTAGCCGGCGGCAATGCCACGGACAATGCATTGATTCTAAAGGCTATCTTTGCCGGAAAGTCTGGGCCCCCTCGAGACGTAGTCCTCCTGAACGCTGCCGCCGTCCTGGTAGTCGGCGGCCTGGCCAAAACCCTCAGCGACGGAGTAACCTTAGCTGCCACCACGATCGACAGCGGAGCCGTCACCCATCTCCTCAACGCTCTCCAACAACCCTAAGAGGCTCATATGGCAAGAGTTACCGGAATAGGCGGAGTCTTCCTCCGCTCCAACGACCCCAAAGCAACCGCCAAATGGTACGCCGAACACCTCGGCATCACCCTCAGCGACTTCAACGGCGCCGCCTTCCAATGGTCCGACGAAATCCCCGCAGGCACCGGCATGACCGCCTGGTCGGCCTTCCCGCAAGACACCAGCTACTTCGGCGAAGGCCAGCAGCAGGTCATGATCAACTACCGGGTCGACGACCTAGATGCCTTACTTGCCTCACTTAGCGCTTCAGGCGTTTGGATCGACCCCAAGCGCGACGACGCATCCTACGGCAAGTTTGCTTGGATCAAGGACTGCGACGGCAACCGCCTCGAGCTCTGGCAACCCCTGGAATCATAGGAATAGCCCACTCTGCCGTACACTGTGGCGATGCCCCCCCTCACCCCTCGCCGACGTGCCCCCGTTTGGCTGATGGGCCTCTCCAACGCCACCATCGGCCTGGCCGGCGGCTTCATCGTCCTGCCGTTGCCGCAGATGCTCGCTGCCCAGGGCGTTCCTGAGATCAAAATCGCCGCCATCAGCGCCGCCTGCCTCTCCCCAGGCTTTTGGGTGTTTTTGCTCGGCCCCATGCTCGATATCCGATTCACCCGCCGCTTCTATGCCACTGTTTTTGCAGCACTTGCGGGCGTCGGGCTGATGACCGCCGTCCTCATGCGCGGCCAGCTCCTCACTCTGGAAATCCTGCTCATGGTCTCCTACGCAGCCTCCGTACTGAGCTCAAATGCTCTCGGCGGATGGCTTGCAGGCGTCATCCCGGAGGTAGCAGCTTCGGAGGGCGACAACCCAAACCACGAAGGCGCCCGCCTAAGCGCCTGGACCCAGGTAGGGCTCTTCCTGGGCAACGGTCTGATGGCAGGGATCGCGGCCGAAGGCATGCGCCGCCTACCCCTAACCGTCATCGCCCCACTCCTCGGCGCCCTGGTCGTACTTCCCGCAGCCGTCTTTCCCTGGATCCCGGTTCCGGAGTTGACCTCGCCCGACGCCGCGAAATCCACCCTGAACCTCGCCCGCGACGGCTTCCGCAAACTGTTCTCGGAGCTCGCCGCCCTCCTCAAGCGACGCGAAGTAGTCCTTACGCTGCTATTGTTTGCCGCTCCCACAGGCTCCTTCGCCCTGACCAATCAACTCGGCGGCGTCTCCGCAGACTTTCACGCCTCGCCAGCTTTCGTCGGACGCATGGGTGGAGTCGTCCTGGCGCTTGCAGGCGCCACGGCCTGCCTCCTCCTGCCCTTCTTTGCCCGCTGGATCAAATCCCTTCCGCTTTATTTACTGATCGGTACAGTAGGTAGTCTCTTCACGCTAACCTTGCTCCTGCTACCCCGAAACCCGTTCACCTTCGCCATAGCCTTCCTCGGCGAGAATGTAGTACAAGCCCTAAGCTTCACCGCCGCAGTTGCTATCTGTTTTGCCACAATCGGGCGAAATAATCCCCTCGCCGCAACCCAGTTCAGCCTCCTAACCTCCGCGACGGTGATCCCGATCCTCTACATGGGCGTCCTGGACGGGCGCGTCTACGACAGCCACGGATTGTCGCGCATGTACCTGATGGACGGAGGTTTAAGCATCGCCGCTTGCGCCGTAATGGCAACGGTCATGTGGCTTTTTGCCCGACAGCCGAAGGCTTAGCGCCCGGAAGTCTGGGTGGTCCCGGTTGTCCCAAGTACCGAAGTCAGTTCCAGTTGTTCTGAGGCATGCTCATCCATGTACGGATGGAAATGCGCGCGGCAACGGGCTTCGTAAAGCCCCGCCGCGCCGACGACAACAAGCTCCTGGCTCTGCCCCAACCGCTGGGTATGAATCGCCGCCGCGCCACAAACCATACAAACAGCCGACAGCTTCGTGACCGCGTCAGCAATCGCCATCAAATTGGGGACCGGCCCAAACGGCTCTGCCGCGAACGTAGTATCCAGGCCCGCCATGATGACGCGTTTCCCCAGCGCAATCAGCTCTACCGCCAATGGAATGATGGCAGCCTCGAAGAACTGAACCTCATCGACACCGATAACCTCGATCGAATCGAGCTGCGGATAGAGCGCCTCGCGCAGGAATTCGACATTGGCCACGGTGGTAGCCTCATGAGTCTGCGCGCTGTGGCTGGCGATGGAGGACCGATGGTAGCGGAGATCAATATCGGGTTTGAAGCAGGCGACGCGCTGGCGCGCAATCCGCGCGCGCTTCAGACGTCGGATCAATTCCTCGCTCTTGCCCGAAAACATCGGACCCGTGATGACTTCGAGGACGCCGGGAAGATTGGTGGATGCCATATTTGCCTATCGTAAATTGGTGCGAAGCAGTGGATAACTGAGGTATGCTGACCGATGTATCTGGAGGTGTCTCATGCGTAACGGTTGGTTGACGACGGCTTTCGTTTTGACGGCTCTGGCAGCCTCAGGAGCCCACGGACAAGAAGCTCCAAAGCAAATAAAAGTTCAGATTTTGAACGCGACCGGCCAGGATGCCGGCTTTGCAACCTTCAAGACCGTGAAGAAGGGCGTGAAGGTCAAAATTCAACTAAAAAACCTCGAAGTTGGGCTCCATGCCGTGCATATCCACCAAAATCCGGTCTGTGACGCACCCGACTTCAAGGGAGCCGGCGGACACTTCAACCCCGATGGCAAACACCACGGCTACCTGAACCCCATGGGCCACCATAACGGCGACATGCCGGAAAGCGTATCCGTCGGCGAGGAGCATACGGGTCAAGCGACATTTGTGCTCCAATCGATTTCGCTGGATCCCGCAGCTCCGGATTCCCTCTTTCTGCACGGGGGAACGTCCATCGTGGTCCATGCCAAGGCTGACGACCAAAAGACGGATCCGAGCGGGGATTCCGGAAACAGGATCGCCTGCGGAGTGATCAAGCCCTAGGCCGATAAACGCGTAAAAGCCGCCGGCGGCCGGCCAAAGCCAGATACCATGGGCTGATACCGGTTCGCTGCAGCCTGCTTTGCCCCAAATGGAACCGCTCCCGCGGCTTTTACGTATGACAATCTATGGCGAGCGCGACCATTCCGGCATTGTTTGGACGGTGTGCAAAGACACCTCTGGCGCAGCCGCCGGCACGCTTCCGGCCAACCCCACTGACACGCGACAAGACCCACGGGGCACATCAGCCGCTTTCCAAGGAGATCCGCCTCGCCGAGGCGCACATGTCGCCTGAAGAGCCAAAGTCGCAGACCCAGCTCCAGGGCGACCGAACCGCGGCTCTCGCGGAGCAAAAGGCCTTAGCGGACCTGGCAATTCGCTGCCTTGCCGGAGATGGCCAGGCTTGGGAGCAGTTAGCCAAGTCGCAGCATCGTAGAATTTATGGAATCTGTTACAGGTTCACTGGGTCGCAGAGCGACGCAGAGGATTTGTCCCAGGAAGCGTTTCTGAAGATGTATAAAAATTTAGCCAGTTTCGATCCGGAAAAGGGCAGTTTCACGACTTGGCTGACGACTCTCACGAGGAATTTGCTGGTCGACAACTATCGTCGTTCACGGCTGGAACGCGTGAGCGATTCGCTCGACGAAGGCTACGAGGGCGAGGAAGATGGACCGACCAAAGCGGAACGTCTCACCGATGGCGGCAAGAGTCAGGAGCAACATGTTGCCGGGCTGGAACTGAAGGCCCAGATTCAAGAGGCACTCAAGCAGGTGTCTCCCGATTTGCGGGAAGCGGTAATTTTGCGTGATCTGGAAGATATGGATTACAAAGAGATCGCCGAGATTTTAGGTGTACCCCAGGGCACCGTGAAGAGCCGGATCAGCCGTGGGCGAAGTGAACTTGCGAGGCTTTTGAAGCGTATAGAAGGGCAGGTGATGTGAGTGGCAAACATGAGCCAATTCGAAGGATTTGAGGAGCGTTCCGCAGCGTGTTCTGTCTGCGAGGCGATGCTGCCTGAAGCTGTCGATGGCCTGTTGAGTGAGACAGAGCAGAGTGCATTCGATAAGCACGTTGCAGGCTGCGTGGAGTGTGCGCGCGAGCTGGCGGAGGCACGCCGGGGTGCGGCATGGTTGAGCATGCTGAAGAGCCAGGCTCCTGAGCCGCCCGCTGGTCTGCTGGCAAAGATCCTGGCCGAAACGACGGGCGCAGCTCAGAATCACGCGATCCCCGCTGCCGCTCCCGCCATCTTTATTCCTGCATTCCCCGCCGTGGCTCCTGCGGCAGTCGAATTGCAAAAGGGATTCGCCGACCACAGACCCTCTCTTCGCAAGTTCTGGGACGGTTTCCTCGCGACCAACAGCGCCCGGATTATGTTTCAACCCCGTCTCGCGATGACGGCTGCCATGGCGTTTTTCTCGCTCGCGCTGACCTTGAATCTCACCGGCGTCCGGCTGCGCGATCTGCGAGCTTCGAACTTTACGCCGTCTGCGATCAAGCGGACAGTAGCCGACATGGATGCTTCAGCGACACGGAGGTTTCAGAACAATCGGGCGGTATACCAGGTGGAATCGCGGCTGAATGAATTGCACAATGACGAGGATGCATCCCCGGCCGGGCGTCGGTAAGGAAGGGTGTGGCAGGAATGAACCACGACTCAACAAGAACGGACGGGTGGGGGCCGGCAGAAACCTCAAGCGACACCGCTGAAAAATCAAACCAAGGAGGACCGGAAGCTGATCCACAACGGGTGGGATTCTGCCAGGACTGTGGAAAGCCGCTGACGCAAGAGACCCTCCGGACCGTGGGTGCAGGTGTGTTCTGCGATCCATGTCTCGCCGCACGAGTGGGCGCTTCGACTCCTTCGGCAGGGTATACGACGGTTCCTCCCTACTCCGCCCTGCCACCGCGGCCGGTCTCAACCAGTGAGCCAAGTCCGGCAATTGCGGCACTGTTGGGTTTCATTCCCGGCGTCGGCGCCATGTATAACGGACAGTTTGCTAAAGGAATCGTGCATCTCGCCATCTTTGCCGTTCTCATCTCCCTCTCGGATAACGTGAACGGAATCTTCGGCTTATTCGCGGCCGGCTGGATCTTCTACATGGCCTTTGAGGCCTACCACACTGCAGTGGCGCGACGCGATGGTCTTCCGCTACCGAATGCTTTCGGCTTCAATGACATCGGCGAGCGTATGGGCTTCGGAAAGACGTGGGGAACAGTGAATCCCGTGCGACCGGTCCCAGGCAGCACCCCACCCGTAACCGCCAGCCAGGCGCAGGCAACGTATCCGGTTGCGGGCCCCGCCTACGCGCCGGTCAACCCGGTCACGGTCGGGAACTCTCCCGATTGGGTCGGTTACGTTCCTCCATCCTCCTTTGGACATCAGCCCGCCTCCCCTGAAGCGAACGCAGCTGCCGCAATGTCGGCCCAGATTCGCGCGCAGGCAATGAAAGACGCGGGGTTCGGTCATGCTCCCTACGCAGAGACCTACACCGGCACCACGCAGCCATACAGTGCAGCAACCACCCCCGCGGCATCGACCGTACCGTTTACGACAGGGCGGCGATTTCCAACCGGAGCTATCTGGCTGATCGCGCTCGGGGTGCTGATCCTTATCGCGAATCTTCTGCCGGACTGGAAACTGACCGCGCAGTGGTGGCCCCCAATCTTTCTAGCTGGACTGTCTGTCTGGTTGTTCACTCGTCGGCTGCGTTCGGGAGCCAGGCTGGTGTGCATTATTCGCTGGCCGATCATTTTGATGGTGCTCGCCGTCCTGCTGATCTTGCACGCGGCCTACGTGCCGATAACGATCGGGCTCGCCGCCTCGATATTGTTGATCGCTTTTGGGGCGCTCCTGCTGTTGGAGCGCACGGCGGGTGCGATCCCTGGAGCTGCATCCCCGATCGACCCAGCTCCGTATGCCGAGGCTCCCTACACCGTCGCGCCCGGTGGCAATGCTCAGGCGGCAGAGTCTCCCGCCCGCGCCGCATGGGGAGCACCAGGCAGCGAGGGCGCCCCGCACACTGCCGACGATACAAAGGGTGGCCAGTGAGATGAGCTCCTATCCGCCACCGCCCCCCCCGGGCCAATATCCGCCTGTCTATGATCGCAATGCCCTGCGGGCGCAGCGACAGATCCTGCGTGCCCAGGCCAAAACGCAACAGGCGCAGCAACGCGCACTGCGTTACCAGCTACGAGCTCAGCGGCGCAGCCTGCGTGGCGGATCCATTGTTGGGCCGCTGATCATCCTCGGTATTGGCGTGATGTTCCTCCTGGCTGAAGTGGGCAGAATCTCCTGGGGACAATCCCTGGAGTGGTACGGCCGATGGTGGCCAGCGGTGCTGATTGGTGCAGGTGTTGTTCTGCTCTTGGAATGGTTCATCGATCAACACCGTGGAAGCGAAGCAGGTCACGTCCGGGTTCTGGGCGGCAGTGTAGTGTTTCTGCTGATTTTGCTTGTGCTCGCCGGCCTGGCGTCGCGTACGGTGGAATATGGGCTGGCATGGCGAGACCATACCTTCGGAAACGAATATCACAAGCTGGATTATCTGTTGGGCGATCGCCATGACGCCGACAGCTCCATGACATCTCCGCTCGCGAAGGACACGGCGCTAGTAATCACCAACCCGCATGGGGACGTAACCGTCACCGGGTCGAGCAGCGATGGCCAGGTCCATGTAAACGTACACACTCAAACTTATGCGTGGAAAGAATCCGATATTGATCGCAAGACAAAGGACCTTCAACCAACGTTTTCCAGCGATGGAGGAGTTCTCAAGCTCAATATCAACTCCGTGGATGGCGGAGAGGCAGATCTCACTATCACCGTTCCGCACTCTGCTCCGCTGACGGTGCAGGCCGATCATGGCGACGTAAACGTGAGCGAGATGGCAGCAGCAGTAACAATCTCCGCCAACCATGGCGACGTGGACGTGAGTGGCATCGATAGCAGCGTTACCCTTCACATGAATGACGACGATGGCAGCGTTACGCTGCACAGCATTCATGGGGACGCCTCGGTCCAGGGCCACAGCGGCGACATCGATATCTCTGATGTCATGGGCGGCCTCACGCTGCAAGGCGATTTTTTTGGATCTACAAATCTGGAACACATCCATGGTCCAGTCCACTTCACGACAACCAGGACACAGTTCAGTGCCGCGCGGTTGGATGATGAATTCAACGTCGACAAAGACAGCCTGAATGCCAGCGAACTCCTCGGCCCGGTTGTGCTGAAGACGGAGAACAAAAACATCACGCTTGACCGCATTCAGGGAAGTTCGGATGTCTCGAATCGTAATGGAACCGTGGAATTGACCCATGCTCCGCCGCTCGCCACCATCTCGATCCAAAATCAGCATGGGTCCGTCGATCTCGGATTGCCGGGGAATGTCGGGTTCACGCTGAATGCGCAGACGAGAAACGGCGATATGGAAAACGACTTCGATCTATCGCCTGTTGGAGACAACGACCTTCACACGCTGCGAGGAAAGATCGGCGGGGGCGGCCCCACGGTAACAATTACAACAACCGACGGAGATGTGACGGTAAGGCGGAGCACCGTTGCGCCGCTGCCGCCGGCACCTCCGGCTGCCCCACGCATCACCTTGAAACCTCCGCCTCGCAAGGCTGCTGCACCACCACCCGCCCCTGCCGCGCCTGCTCCTCCTGCCAACGACCACTAGCGCATTTGCGATCGACGTGTGAAAGTTTTTCACCTTCGAGCTGCGCGATTGCACAGTAACCAACTTATTACCTGCGGAAACCATAGTGGCTAGTCGGCGGGAATTTATCGGCGCTTTCGGTGAATTCGCGCGCGACTTAGCTGCGTTTCGGGTTACGAATCGATAGGTTTAGCCCTGTTTCGCGACGCATGTTTCAGAATGAGGCGCCGGGGAATGGCATCGCGCAGTCATTCGTGCAAAGCTTGTGAGGGTCAGGCAATCTGTTCTCACGCCCTCGCATCCAATCTAAAAAGCGACCAGTCGATTGGCCACACGATTGCTCTCATAGAAAGCAAGCTGATGTGCAAAAAAATGCGCAAAGGTAGTCGCCAACGTATTAACTTTAGCGGTAAGCTATCAACAAATTGTTGTGCTAACTGGCAGCGGAGCTCTCGGTCGAGAAAGAGCCCATGGCCAGGTAGGTCCGTCTAACCTGCAAGTCTTGATCGTTTCGTTCTCCCGATGCCCGGATTAGGTGTGATGATCGCACCAAATCTGACGTTTGTATGCGGATACTGTCCCTCGCATGGCTCGCTGCCACTCAATTGGTTTCTGAGTAATTTTGAGGTATTCGGTAATGCGATCTGACGTTCCGCAAGAGCGAGATGAACTGACGCCTGAGTCTCCCATCTCGGCGGTGAGTATCTTGTTCAATGGAAATCCTCTGGCGATCTGGATATACGACGCCACCACCTTCCAGTTTCTAGATGCAAATGAGAGTGCGCTCTCCCAATATGGGTATACGCGCGAGGACTTTCTGCAGCTCACGCTGAGTGATGTTGTTCTCTCTGCCCAGCAATTGTCGCTGGAGACTGAGGACGTTGGCGTTCGATCGCACGCCAACGTGGTTCAGCGCCACCTGCGAAGCGACGGCACGCAGATTGACGTCGCCGTGCGATCCAATGACGTCTCCTATGGCGGCAAGCCGTGCAAGCTGGTGATCGCCGAAGATGTAACGGAGCGCCGCCACGTGGATGCGGAGCTGATCCAGATGGCACATCACGACGCGCTCACCGGGCTGCCGAACCGGATGCTGCTCTCGGACCGCATGGCCCAGGCGCTTTCGACGGCGCAGCGGCTAAAGCACAAGACTGCGGTGATCTCGATTGACCTGGACCACTTCAAGAAGGTGAATGACTGGTATGGACATGCGATCGGTGATGCCTATCTGAAGCATGTGGCAGGCCTTCTGACCAGCCGACTGCGGGGCATGGACACGGTGGCGCGCATGGGCGGAGACGAGTTCGCGATTGTGCTGGGAGAGATCAGCACGGTAGAGTCTGCCGGCCTGGTGGGGAAGATGCTCTTGCAGGCGTTGAACAAGCCGACGGTGATTGGCGGATATACGATCCAGCCGCGCGGCAGCCTGGGAATCGCGATCTATCCGGAGCATGGCTCGGATATGGACGAAGTATGGCGCTGCGCGGATGCGGCGATGTACCGGGCGAAACGAGCTGGCGGCAATCGTTATATTGTTGCCGGGCCGGATGCATCGAGTTCTGCGGACGACAGCGCGGCGCTGGATAAGCGGCTGCGCGAGATGCTGGAGAAGGAGAGGCTGTTGCTGCACTATCAGCTTCAGTATTCTCCGAATGACGCCGTTCGCGGGATGGAAGCATTGCTTCGCATGCAGGATATCGGCCAGGGTTACGTGAGCCCGGATCGAATCATTGCGCGGGCGGAAGACAACGGCATGATCTATCCGGTGGGACGGTGTGTCGTGGAAGAAGTATGCCGGCAGATGGACGCGTGGAAGTCGGTTTCGCCGTCGCCGATCCGGGTTGCGGTGAACGTGTCGCCGTCGCAGTTGATGCGCAAGGAGTTTGCGTCAGAGGTGGCTGACTCGCTGGCGAAGTGGAAGATTGATCCGTCGTGCCTGGAGATGGAGATTACGGAGCGGGCGATTCTGAACTTCGACGAGATCAGCACGGAGATGCATAAGCTTTCGGGGATCGGTGTTCGCTTTGCCGTGGATGACTTTGGAACGGGCTATTCCTCGCTGCAGCATCTGCATCGGCTGCCGATCTCCGCGGTAAAGATTGATCGCTCGTTTGTGCAGCGGCTATGTGATTCATCCAGTAGCTATCCCATCGTGAAGGCGATTATTGCGGTGGGACACAGCATGAAGATGGAAGTGATTGCCGAGGGCGTGGAGCAGGAAGAGCAGAGGGTGATTCTTGATCGGCTGGGATGCGACGGCATGCAGGGTTATCTGTTTGCAAAGCCTATGTCGCCGGAAGAGATTTCGAAGTCGCTGGTAACGGTGCGTCGCAACACCGGTACAGACCACAAGATCTCTCCACCGTCGATCCGGCAACCTGCGGCGCGGCAGGTACGGCCGATCAGCGCGTAAGCCGGACCGCGCAACCCATCAAGCGGCGGAAGCCAAACGAAAACCTGACGTCGTGCAAGTCGCCAAAAAAGGTGCGCCATTAAAGAATCGCGCGCAACGTGCAGTGCTTTGCGGGACAAGGCACTCCAGGTTGCGCGGACATGCAGGAGCATGGCTGGTTGGACGTAGGCGATGCTGCGAGCTCAGATTAGGTACGAAGGTAGGCAGCCGTATAGAGCAGAAGGCTGGCGGCCATCGACGCAACCACACCACAGATCATGAGGAACGGACCGTTGTCGGACACGAAGTTGGATAGCTGTTTCATAAGAACCTTTCTTGGTTAGTTTTCAGAGTCCAGCTCTCCGACGCTGCTCTCGAACAGTTGTGCCGAGGACAGAATCGATGCCAGCCAAATTCCGGTACACTCCCTACTAAAGCAACTCTGTCGCCAATCCTATGTGCCCTGAAATGAGTCACTTGCGATGCGTTTGGATTCGATGTGTGCAGAAGTTTGCGCAGCTTCCTCGCCTAATTACCACTTTGGTACACAGACACATCCGGGATGCACGCCAACGCAGGCTGGCCGCGCCGAATGCTTTGCGTTTTCTGCAAAACATTCAGCGCGGCCAGCGTGCGTTGCTCGCTAGTACGTGTGGGGTTAGCCGAGGGTATGGAGAGCCTGGTCGGCGTCTTTCTGCGTCTGGGTATTGGGAGCGAGGGAGGACGCCTTTTTGAGATGGGTGATGGCGTCGGGTTTATCCCCGAGTTTGTTGTAGATCATTCCCAGGTGGTATTGGATGGACGCATTGTTGGGATCGTTTTTCTCGACGCTCTCGAGGAGATCGCGAGCTGATCCGTAGGTGCCCTTGTTGTAGTAGGCCCACGCGAGGGTGTCGGCGGTGTTGGGGGAATTTGGCATGCCGCGATGGGCGGCCTCGGCCAGCGACAGCGCGACATCGATGTCCTGACCACGCGCCATCATGAGGTAGGCAAGGTTGTTGGCGGCGAGCGGCTGATCAGGTTGATTGGCGAGGGCTTTCTTGTAAGACTCCTCCGCCCCGTTGGGGTCGCCCTGGGCTTCCTGCAGCGTTCCAAGAATGGAATAGGCGCGCGCATCGGTGGGGTGCGCGTTGATCCAGTTTTTCCACGTCGCGATGGCGGCCGGCGTGTTTCCCTGCATGACCTGGGCGCGGGTGAAATCGGTGAGAGCGGTGCCGTCGGAGGGATTGAGCTGCATTGCCTTCTGCGCCGCGGCAAGGGCTTCGGGACCATTCTTGGCGCCCAACTGCAGCTCGGAGAGGAGATCATACATTGCGCTGTTTGAGGGGGACTTGGCGATCTGTTGCTGAACAACCGTGATGGCCTGCGGAAGCTCCTTTTCGTGCAGGTAGTAGGCGACGAGGACACGCAGAGCGCTGGCATCGTTGGGATTGGCGGCGAGCGCCTCTTCCAGCAGTTTCTTGCCTTCCGGCAGCTTGTTTTGAGAGAGGCGGAGAGCGCCAAGCTCCTGCATCGCTGCGGCGTTGTTGGGACTCTTGCTGATGGCGGTCTGGAGATCAGCGGCGCCCTGGTCGGGCTGCTGTTGATGGACCTCAGCGATGCCCCTCCAGAGGTAGGCGTCGGAGGAGTCAGGATTGTGCGCGAGGGTGGTGGTGGCGACCTGCATGAGGAGGTTGTAGTCGCCCAGCTGATTGGCTACGCTGGCCAGGCCGCGGGCGGCATCCAGGTTGTTGGGATCCTTGTGGGCAGCCGCCTGGAAGTTCTGCTCCGCTTCATGGAGATCACCCTTCGCCTGTGCAGCCTGGGCGAGCCAGAGCTTGACGGGAACATTGTCTGGAGAGTTCTTCTCGGCCTTCTGCAGGGCGATGAACGCGTCGTTGACCTTGCCAGCGTGGAGCAGCAGCATGCCGTTGAGGACAGCCACCTGGGGATCGCTGCCGTTGGACTTCATGAGATCGTCAGAGACCTTGGTAGCCTCCGCATAGTTCTTCTGCTGGATGAGAATGTGCGCGTAGGTGACCTTGAGCGGAACGCTGGTGGGATGCTTGGCGACGAGTTTGGCATAGGCGGAAGCAGCCTGATCGACCTCGCCGGCGCGAGTGTAGTAATCCCAGAGTAGCTCGGCGCCCTGGGTGGTGTCGGAGAGGAGGTCAGTGCCCTGGTAGAGGGTGGCTTCGGCGGCCGCCTTGTCGCCGGCATGGAGTTCGAGGCCGACGAGGGCAATACGTGCGCGGATGTTCCTCGGTTCGAGATCGACGGCGGTGGAGGCCTGCTGACGGGCACCCTGCAGGTCGCCCTTCTTCTCCAGGACGCCCGCGAGGATGAGATGCGCCATCGCGTTTTTCGGATCGAGGGTGATGGCCTTCTGCAGCTCAGCCTCGGAGGTTGCTTGCCCGGCTGGGTCTGCGCTTTGGATGACGGCGAGGGCGGCGTGGAAGTTGGAACGGTTGGGATCGATGGTCAGTGCTTTCTGGATCTGCGTCAGGGCCTCAGCATGATCGCCCTGGGCGAGCGCTACACTGGAAAGAAGAGCGAAGGCGTCGGCGTTGTTGGGCTGCAGCGCAAGGACAGCGGTGGCCTGTTCCTTGCTCCGGGGATACTGTTTGGCGGCGAGCAGAAGAGAGCCCAGATCGAGCTTGGCCTGGACATTCGTAGGGTCGAGCGTAACGGTTCGCTGCAGCTCCTGATAGGCGCCGGCGAAGGCGCCGAGCTTCATGTAAGCCTTGGCGAGATCGTAGTGGGCGGCGGCGTAGTTCTTGTCAATCTTGATGGCGTTCGAGAACTGAATGATGGCCTCCTGCTGCTTGCCCTGGGCCGCATAGTTCTCGCCACTCTTCAGATACTTCGCCTTCTTGACGTTAGGATCACGGGTGCATCCCTGCAGAAGGCCTGCACTGATCAATCCGACCAACAGCGCTGAACAGCGAATCGTTCCCTGACTCCGTAGCATTTTCATCGAACTTCCTTCCATTCTGTGAATCAAAGTGTGCGGGTGATCTGCGGGCTGGCAATCGTGCATTAGTTGGGGATAAAGCGTGGCAGCATGGGAACGAAACGATCGGCAAACTTGACGACGCGAGCTTGTGCCGATTCGAGAGTCTCATTAGAGTCGAGCGGTGTGACCAGGCGGACGAGTGCGCCGTCGGTGCGGTTATAGCGAATTGCGTCGGCCATCATGTAGGCCTTGGCGACGTAGTCGTTGGCGATGCTGCGGCCGTGCGCAAGGTACCAGTAGAGGACGACCTGCTTGGCGGTTCCGTTGGCGATGACATACTCGCCAACGGCGTAGTTCTTCAGCTCGGGGCTGTTCAGGTAGATCTTTCTGGAGGAGACGAAGCTCCAGCCGGCGCCGGGCAGGCAGTTCTGCGGAGAGTGGATGGATTGGCCGGTGCGCTGGGTTGGGAAGTATCCAATGAAGAGCGATACGGGCGGTTCAGCAAGATGGCCAGTGGGCGTGGAATGGGTATACAGGCGATTGAGAAAGCGGCCATCCCCGAGGATATCGAGCGTGTCCTGACTGATCGGGACGTCCTGGCTGGACCATTGATCGATGGACTGCGGCAGAAGGCTGAGCGGTTCGCTGGGTGGAACGCGGTCCACGCTGGCACGCAGGTGAAGCGTAGTAAACGTTGCCAGCAATAGAAGCAAGACGACCCAGAAGCGAGGGCTTTTCATTGTGTGTTCCTGCTTGAGGGAATTTTGAGACGCATCAAGGTGTGAACGAAATACAGGCAACAAAGCGAGACGATGAACATCAGCCAGCCGGAGAATTCGTGGAAGAAGCCAACGGCCTTATCCGGATTCCAATACTGAACGCAAAGACCCGTGCCGACGATGCGGGCAGCGTTGGCGACAACAGCAATGGGGATACTGGCAAGAGCGAGCACCACGCGACGCCAGGTGCTGCGCTCCAGAAAGTAGCCGTAGAAGATGGCGACCGCAAACAGGCTCATCAGGGAGCGAATACCGCTGCAAGCCTCGGCGACCTCCAACTGCATGGCGGGAAGCTGGATAATGTTGCCATCGCGCAGGACCGGGACGCCAAAAAGTGGGAGCAGCGCGCTGGCCATCCGGGAGGCCAGCAACTGCAGCGGGAAGGTGATCTGATTGAAGACTACGGCCGGAATGGGAATGGCGAGCAGGAGAACGAGAATGGCAAAGCGCAGTTCGCGCAGCATGGCCCGTCCGCAGAGCGTCCAGATGATGCCGGCGAGAAGCATGACCAGCGAAAGGCGCGAGAGAAAGAGCTCGGCGCCGTAGACACCCATGAACAGGACGAAGATCGCGGCGAGCAGCAGCCAGACGCCTGACCAGGTTTGCCGGATCGGGGTTTCGCGCAGAACTTTGCGCTTGTCCCACACCAGGAACATAGCGAACGGTACGACCAGAAAGCCATGCGAGAAGTCGGGATTGTCATACCAATCCATGACCAGCTTGCCGATGACCTGGTAGTAGATGGCTGTAATCACGAGACCCAAAAGGATGTAGGGCAGCCACGGAAGCCAGGACTGGGCCGCGTGCGAGGGCGCCGGTGCGCTTTCGTTCTCGATCGTAGACGTGGGAATGGTAGCGGATTGAATGTCCGGCATGCTGGAAGGTACCCTTCTCAACAATGCAAGCAATTCCGCTGCCACAACGTGCCGCTGCACGAGCTTATCTACTACTTACAAAATGAGCGAGCCGGCAGGATCGGGTTTTGAAGCTTCCTGATGCAATATTTCCCCATGGATGCGGCTTTCTCATCGGCGAGAAGTGCATCCGAAGCCTGGGGGGCCACCAGGCGCGAGTCCAATGAGGGAACGGGAGAGGAAGTCTCCTTGCCAATGTGGAACTGATTTACCACTTTCAACTACGTCGTGCATCACTTTGCATCCGGAGTTGAAAGCCTTCCTTACATGTTCCTTAGTCTGCGCTTTCCGCCAGGGAGCCAATCTGAAGAAAACAAGCAACTTGTAAAAGATAGCCGATTTTGGTCGAAAGAGTGCATGCAACTTTTTGCGTTTGGCCCACGCGGTGCTATGAGTATTTGCCTAAGGAGTTCTCATGAGTGTTGTAGTGCGACCTAAAGGAAGGTTCAGTGAGTTTGCCTCTTCCTTTGTTCTGATCTCGGGGGTGATGCTGTTGCTGACGCCTGCTGGGTTTGCGCAGACGACGGCACGGCCGGTCATCACCCCAGCGGCGAAGCCGGCACCGGCGGTGGCTCCCCAGGGGGCGGTTCCCCAGGTCGAAGGCCCAGTGGCCGATACGGACGCGTCACGGTACGTGATCGGGCCGGATGATTCGTTGCAGGTTACGGTCTGGCAGGAGCCGAGCATTACGGGAACGTTTCCAGTGCGTCCGGATGGAATGATCTCGCTGGTACTGGTGGGAGATATCCAGGCCGCCGGCCTGACGCCGATGCACTTGGCGCACGACATTACCGTCAAGTTGAAAAAGTTCATTCAGGATCCGGTGGTCTCGGTCGTCGTTGCTGCGGTGAGGAGCAAACGCGTGTATCTCGTGGGAGAGGTACAGAAAGCCGGGCCGATCGAATTAACGGCGGGCATGACCCCTCTGCAGGCGATTGCGCAGGCAGGCGGTCTGACCCCATACGCCAACGGAAAGCATATCTATATTCTGCGCGGGCCCCAGGGCAACCAGACCAAGATTGCGTTCAACTACAAGCTCGCGCTCAAGGGCGATAACCATCAGGACGTTCCTCTGCTTGCAGGGGACACGATCGTGGTGCCATGAGGATAACCATGAAGGCATATCTTGTGGCACCTGTTCTGTTGTTGGCACTCGGAGTGCGGGCCAAGGCCCAGGCACCGCCTATGTCGACACCTCCCACCTTCGGGTTCTCTCTGCCATCGGTTGAGGGAACGTTGACGTACTCGTTGAGCGCTTCGGAGTCGTTCCTGACGGGATATGGCGGCGGAGCCAATTACTCCACGGCATTAAGCGGAAGTCTCGGCTACCTTTCTTCGAGTCCGAACAAGCCGTTCAGCCTGGTGTATTCGGGCGGCTATCTGTATTCGTCGGTACCGGGATATCCGCCGAGTTCGACGTTCCAGAACCTGGCGGCGAGCCAGGTGGTGACCACCAAGAACTGGAACTTTGTGATCGACGATGCGGTGAGTTATCTGCCGGAATCGCCGACGACCGGGCTCTCCGGAATTCCGGGGGTGGGAGATATCGGCGTTGAGCCCGTGCAGATCGGAGACCAGCCGGCGCAGAGCATTCTCACCAACTACGCGACTCGCGTGGGAAATGGACTCAACGGCGGCATCACGCGCACCGTCAACAAGAGCCTGTCGATCAACGGCTCGGCTTCCTGGCAGATCCTGCGCTTTACAAACAATGAAGGCATCAACTCCTCGACGGCAACCGGAAGCATTGGGCCCACGTATCGAATCGATGCGCGAAGTTCCGCAAGCGCCGACGTCATCTATACCTATACGGATAACACGTATGCGGGACAAAGCTACCCTTTTGAAACCGAAGCCGTCACCTTCCAGTATCAACGCCAGTTGACGCACTTCCTCACCATGAACGTCTCGGCCGGACCGCAGAGAACATTTGGAACCGGCGCTGCCGCTACGTTCATTCCATCGGAGATAACGCCGGTAGCGGGTGCGAGCCTCACGTACAGCCGCAAAACCACAACCGCCAGCGTGTCCTACTCTCGCGCCACGAACGCCGGTTCGGGCGTAGTGTATGGGGCGCTTACGAGCTCGATTGGGGGCACCGTTCGAGAGCAGTTCAGCCGCAACTGGCAGGGAGCGCTGACCGCCTCCTACTCGCAGAACACATCGCTGGCGACAATCGCCGGAGTGAACGAGGACTATCGCGCAACCTACGGCGGAGGCCAGCTGTCACGCAGACTCAGCCGCACGTTTTCGACATATTTCAGCTACACGGCCGTGACGCAGAACCAAACGAACAATGTAGTCGTCCAGCCGGCCTACAGTGGTCTTAGCCAGACCTTTTCGGTTGGAATTACCTATTCACCGGGCGCACAACATCTCGGACACTTCTAAGGAAATCGCATGCTTGGTCATCGTCCACTCGTCGTTGAAGACTATTTCGCCATCCTGAAGCGCCGCGGCTGGATGATCCTTATCCCCGCGCTGCTGGTGCCGATAATCGCCGTCGCGATCACGTACAGAATAACGCCGATTTACACGTCGCAGACGCTGGTGCTGATCGAGCCGCAGACGGTGCCGGACACCTATGTGAAGCCCATCATCGCGGAGGACCTCGATAGCCGGCTGGCTTCGATGAAGGAGCAAATTCTGAGCCGCTCGAGACTGGAGCCGATCATTGAGCGGTTCAACCTTGGCTCTCCAGGCATGGATATGGATGACAAGATCGCCCAGACGCGGAAGGTTATCGTCATCACGCCGATTCATTCCGAGATTCAGGGGGCGGGCGGGCTGCCGGGATTCTTCATCTCGTTCACGGCGTCGGATCCACACACGGCGCAGCTGGTGTGCCGCGAGATTACCTCGCTGTTTGTGAGTGAGAACCTCCAGGCCCGCGAGCAATCGGCTGAGGGAACGACAGCGTTTCTCAAGGGCCAACTGGAACAGGCGAAGGCCAACCTGGATCAGCAGGACCAGAAGCTGGCCGAGTTCCAGAAGCAGTACATGGGGACGCTGCCGGAGCAGCAGCAGCCAAACATGGAGATGCTGAACACCCTGGGCACGCAGCTCGACGCAACCACGCAGGCGCTGACGCGCCTGGAGAATGACAAGACCATGGTTGACTCGATGCTGGCGCAGGAGTCGCGGCAGACACCGGCGGCGCCGGGAATGAGGTCGACCCCACAAGCCGATTCGCTCGAGCTGCAGCGGCTGCAAGACAAGGAAGCGGATCTGGAAGCGCGCTACACCCCGGATTATCCGGATGTCGTTGCGGTGCAGCGGCAGATCAGCGACCTGAAGAAGCAGATGGCGGCAGCGCCGGCGGCGCCTTCCGCAACAACGGCGGCGGCGCCACACTACGACTCGCCAGCCACCATGCAACTGCGCGCGCAGGTCACGGCAATGACCCAGGCGATCGCGCAGAAGAAGCAGCAGCAGGGTGAGCTGCAGGCTCAGATTCGTCAGTATCAGGGCAAGATCCAATCCACACCGCTGGTTGAGGCAAAGATGAAAGACCTGACGCGCGATCATGACCAGGCACAGGAGTTCTATAACAGCCTGCTCGGCAAAATGAATAACTCACAGATGGCAACCGACCTGGAGCGCCGCCAGGAAGGCGAAAATTTCAAAATCATGGACGACGCAAATCTTCCAGATGCGCCGACGTTCCCGAAACGCGGGATGTTTGCGATTGGGGGGTTCGTGCTCGGCCTCGGATTCGGCTTGCTGCTGATCGCGTTCCTCGAGTACAAAGACAAATCCTTGCGGACCGAGCGCGATGTATGGAGCTTTACGAAGCTTCCTACGCTGGGCACGATTGCCTTGATTCATGACACAAAGGGTAAAGCGAAGGGTTCCCTCGGCAGCCTGTTGAAGAAGAAGGACGTTGCTTCCGCCACAAACAAATCGCTTGCGAATGTTGGTAGCTAAACCATGTATAGAAAGTTTTTCAATCTGCAAACCAGTCCATTCGGCACGAGTCCGGACCCTCGTTTCCTGTACATGATGCCGCACACGCGAGAGGCTCTCGCGGGGTTGGAGTATGGCATCTCGGAGCGCAAGGGATTCACGGTGCTCACCGGAGAGGTGGGAACGGGCAAGACGACACTGTTGCGCTGCGCGCTCGGATCGTTGGGGCAACGGCGTGTTCACACCTCGTTTGTCTTCAATCCCCTGCTGGATCCGTTGGATTTTCTGGAGTTCGTGCTGACGGATTTCGGCCTTACGCCGACTTCGCGCACCAAGTCGGGCATGCTTCTGCAGCTGAATCGCTGGCTGATCGAACGCTTTCGCGTGCAGGAAACGTGTGTCGTGGTGGTCGACGAGGCACAGAATCTTTCGTGGGAACTGTTGGAGGAGATTCGCCTGCTCACTAACCTCGAATCGTCGTCCGAGAAGCTGTTGCAGATTGTGCTCTCGGGCCAGCCGGAGCTGGATGAGAAGCTGCGGCATCCCAGTGTGCGGCAGCTGCGGCAACGCATTTTCCTGTGGTGCCGCACGCAGTCGCTCACTGCTGAGCAGACTGGCGAATACATCGCGGAGCGTTTACGCATCGCGGGCACCACGAATGCAATCTTTTCTCCCGAAGCGGTCCAGCTGATCTACACGTACAGCCGGGGGATTCCCCGCACCATCAACTTGATCTGTGAGCATTCGCTGATTCTTGGTTACGTTGAGCAGATCCAGGTGATCCCCGGATCGCTGATCGCTCACGTGGCAACAGATTTGGAACTGGACATGGATTCCTTTCTGATGGCCCCTTCGCAACCCCGGGACGGGCTACACAACCCGCTTCGTCCGATGGAGACGGGAAGATTTATGAACTCCTTTAACAGAGAACCTGGGGGCGGCCGATGAGCCATATCTACGAAGCGCTACAACGAGCAGAGGCGGAGCGGAAGTCTGGCGCACAGGCCGTTGCTACACCTGAGGAGCCGAGACATCAAAGCCTGGCATTCGCGGCCGCTATGCCACCGGTGGCAGCGGAGGTTGCGCATCCGCTTGAGATCGTGGCGCCGGTGGTGACAGAGGAACCCGTGACGGTCGACCCGTCGTTTCTTGGCGATGTACGGCGCAGGCCATGGAATCCGTCGCTTGAGCGGCTGCCTGCGCTGGAGCGCGGCGGTGTCGGCGTCGAGCAGTTCCGCAGCCTGCGATCGCGGATCCAGGAGTTTCGCGATCTTCGCAGCCTGAAAACCGTCTTGATCAGCAGCGGCCTGCCGCAGGAGGGCAAGAGCTTCATCGCGGTCAACCTCGCGATCAACCTGGCACGCCACAAGAGCAGCAAGGTGTTGCTGATCGACGCGGATATGCGGTGCTCCAGTCTGCATCATTACCTGGGAAGCGAGTTCCATCCCGGGCTGTCAGATTACCTGTCGGGGAAAGCCAGCCTGCAGGAGGTGATGCAATTTCCAGAAGAGGCGAAGGACCGCGACCCCTCGATGACCGCGGTGTTGAACAACATTGCGTTCATTCCAGGCGGCGATGGTGGGGACCTGGCCGCCGATCTTTCGGCGAGCAAGCGATTCGATGAGTTGCTGACCACCGTGGCGCCGCACTTCGACTGGATCATCGTCGACTCACCTCCGGTGTTGCTGGTTTCCGATGCCGTGAACCTGGCGCGATCCTGCGATGCAGTGCTGTTGGTAGCACGCGCCGGTGTAACGACGTTCCCGGTAGCACAGCGAGCACAGCAGGAGCTGAAGGCCTCGAACGTGATTGGGTTTGTGCTGAATGCCGTCGACAAGCCACCCATGAGCGGAAGCTATTACTACCGCTACGAAAGCAAGAAAGAGTAGGGCAGAGCACGGTGCACGCATGATAAAGCTACTGAATGTTTACTATCCGACACGAACGGTCGTCCTGATTCTGTGCGAAGCCTTCATTGTGTGCGGCTCGTTCGTACTGGCGTCGGCGATCGTACTGGGTGGGGAGACGTTTAATGTGCTCGGGCATGACCACGGGATCATGAAGATTGCGATCCTGACGGTGTGCACCATTTTGTGCGCGTACTACTTTGACCTGTACGAACCGCAACATATTTCGGCACGCTGGGAGATCTATTTCCGGCTTCTGCTGGTGATGGGATGCCTGGCGTTCGCGCTGTCGGCGATCGTGTACGTATTTCCGCAAGCGGCGATTGCGCGGTTTGTCTTTCTGCTTGGCCTGATTCTGGTGGTGGCGGGCCTGATTGCATGGCGCAGCGCGTTTGAATGGATCAGCGGACATGCTGTGTTTCAGGAACGGGTGTATGTACTGGGCGAAGGAGAGCGCGC